>JAJTXU010000015.1 GCA_021462845.1 Anaerolineales bacterium | reverse complement strand
GGTACGCTCGCAATAGTTCTTTCCGTTCTTCGTCAGTCAACTTGAATTTTCGCTTTGCCATTCACCTATTGTACGACTTCTAACTACTTTGTCTATAAGGTGTTGATGGTGGCGCGGGAGTGTCTGTGGGAGGCGGCTCCGGAGTGTCTGTGGAAGGCGGAGGCGCCGGGGTTTCCGTTGCGGGTTCTGGAACAGGAGTTTCTGTTGGCGGTTCTGTTGAAATGGCGGTGCCGGTGTATGTAACAATCACCACAGCCGTTTTCGTTGGGGGAAGATTTGTCGGTTTTCGGGTGGCGGTTGGGAGAATCGCTGTTGGCTGTTGGGGATTAGACTCTTTCGTCTCGGTTCTTGTGGGGACTGCATGTGTTTTGGATGCGGTCATTGTTGCAGTTGGCGAAGAGGTCCATGTCGGGCTGGGTGTGAATGTGTTGGTGGGCGTGCCGGTAGCAACTAATTGGGCGAACGCTTGCGCGGTTTGCGCGGCGGCGGTATTTAAGTTCGAAAATGCCAGGTTGGGAATATCGCGCGCTTCGATCACGATGGGGGTAGGCAGGGTGGGGTCGGAAAGCGCGATGGCAGAGGTGGCGCAAAACATACTGAACCCCAATATGCTGGCGGCAAAGATCCACAAGAGTCCGGCGTAATCTCTTGGGCGGTTGGCTAATGCGATATCTTCCTGTTCCGCAGTCACAATGGGATTATCTCATACCTTGCATGAAAATTCTATCAAACGTCCGCGATACGAACTCAAGGGTTTGCGCGGGCGTCTCCGGTTCGATCAGGACGGTGTCGGTAAACCCATGCTTGAATCCAAATATACGGTTCAGGGTACGGACCTCATTTTCAGTATTCAAGGGATGATAGTTCGCAACGATTTTGTTCCATTTGATCAGTTGATGTAGTTTCTCATACACCTGTCCGCCAGATACTTCACTGGCGAACTCAAACCAGCGTGAACTGACGATCACCACATCGGGAAAATCATTGTGATTGAATTCGTTCACATCCACCAGATCGACATAGCGGTTGATGAACTCGGGAGCGTACCCGTGTTGCAGGAAAATAGTCTCGAAATGCCCAAAGTCTGTCTGCTCGGCGGGCGTGACGAAGATTTTTATTTTAGCGTGATAACTTTGCGCAAGCGCACCGGATTCAAAATCGATATCGTGACGGCGAATATTCAATTCCAGCGGCTCGCTCCCCGGCTTGGGAAACAACAACTCCATTTCGCGGATATTTTGAACATAACCATCTGAAGGGTAACAGGCTTTCACCCGCCCAAAAATTGCCGAAGGGCGATATTCAACCGCCTGCGCGAGGGGAATGGAACAGAAATAACCGGGCGCAACCCAGCCGGGCGTATCACTTGGAACGATAAGGGGCTGGAAATTGCGATATGCCTGGTGGACTTCTCCAAGTTTGATCTCTGAAAGGCTGTGATAAACGCCTGAAGACCTCCGACCCGAATCGTCACCCCCGTGTTGCGCATGATTTTGCTTTGGCTCAACGGGCGTTTTGCCTCCAACCCAATGGACCTTTCGAGGCGAACCATTGCCCGTAGAAATCTCACGAGGAAGAGAGATCGACCGTCGAAGCGAAAGCGCGAGCGTCATTTTGCAAGCATACAACGGATGTACGTTCGTTGCAAGCCCCCGATGCGGATGATCCGTGAAAATCAGTGAAATCCGCGGAGTCCGTGTTCAAAAATGAAGTTAATAGGACTTACGCAAAACCCCAATACCAAGCCGCGAATTACGCGAATTTCCGCTAATTTATTAAAAAATTCGCGTGAATTAGTGAAATTCGCGGCAAAAGGTTTTCGATCTGCGTAAGTCATGTGTCTCCAACATTACAATTCAAGGTTATTCTGAATAATGACTTGGGGGAAATACTTTTGACCTGATCTCAGGCTTAGCGAGGATCGCCTCCAGCGCGCCGCCGCCAATGGCGAGCGATTTATCGGAGGCGAGAAAACACGCGCTGGGATCATTTCGAACATCCACATCGCCGATCTTCAACCCTTTGGTCACCCGCAAGCCGGAGCGGATCAAGCCGCGCAACATACCGCCAAATGGGCTAATTACGTTCTGTTGGTTGTCGATCACAGCAATCACTTCGCCTTCCATGCAATACTCACCGATATTTTTTATGCCAGCGATCACACCACCGGCAGGAGCCCGAAGCACGCGGCGCGGGTCGCCTTCGGGTTCGCCGGAATCAGGCTGGGTCGATCCCGACCAATACACGCGCCCGAGCGTGTGACTTCGGCGGGTTTCGATGACGGCGTCGCAATCGCTCCCCGCTGTGAAACCAGGTCCAAGTCCGATGTGAAGCGGGGCGGGGGCTGGGAGCGGCGCCGGCGGACTTTTCAAAAGCCGCGCATCGACAACGACCGCAAATTGAATCACCCTGAGCAGATTCGCATCCGGGTCGACGATCACGGGGATGCAGCCCGCTTCATCCCACGTGGACAGTTGATTCGCTTCGACCAGCCTTGATTCAACGCCCTCCACTTTGTGCGCCCCCTCGTAAACCGCTTCGCAGAATGAGACCGTTCTGCGCACCGCCAACGGCTGCGGAAGTTCGGCGATCGCAACGCGTATGCCCGACCGATGCAAGCGCAGAGCGACACCTGTGGCGAGGTCTCCGCCGCCTCGAATTAAAACCGCGTTATCGCCGCGCATCGGATGGTTGAGTCCCTGCCAATTGCTCGGGCGTTTCGTTGGCTTTCAAGTTTTGCGTTTGCAACATGTGGCTAAATGAATACAAGAGAAGATATATGTAGATAAAGAAAACCGCGTAGAGTAAAGTGAATGCCGCCAGCCGCCGACTTGGGTCGATGACCAAACCGAGAATTCCCATAGCGGTTTCTGCCGGGTTTTGCAGAATGTCCCACGAATTCAAACGGACGAATCGCCCGATGTAGATTCCAAAACTGCTCAAGGCAGAAATGACGAAGACGAATATCCAGCCGATGAACCGCCCGAACGTCCGCTGGACGATATCCTGCATCAGATACAGCGAGACCACGCCCAATAACATCGCTGTCCACGAACACCAGACGACAATGATTACATCGTACCAGAGCGGCGCGCCAAAGGAGCCGCGCGCAAGGTCTTGCAGGTCGGTGAGCATGTACGGCGCGTTGGGGAAAAAGATCAGCCAAAGGAAAGAGACGAAGGGAATCAAGATGTACAACGTCAATCGCCGCCACGAGAAGGCGTGCGCAATGTAAGCGAGGATGAAGGGAATCCATGCGAGGAATAAATTCCAGATCAAGTCCAGCCGCCGCCCAGAGTCGGTGTATGCCACCCGCGCGCCGACGAGCGCAATGCACATGGCGCAGGCCACGTTGAGCAGGGTAAAGACCGCCAGATTGTACCGATTGCGGATGAGGAAATTGCGAAAACGATTTTTCAAAGAAGCCATTGTTGAATTATTTAACGTCAGTTCGAGATAAGGATTAGTCCATCTTTTTGGACGCTGACACTTGCACCGAACGCAAGTGCGGTGTGAACGCAGAAAACGCAGATTTTTTCTTTTTCATCAGCGTGAATCAGCGTTTTCACTTGCACCTGACGCAAGTGCAGGTGTCTGCGTCCCAATTCACTAACCCGAATTCACGTTCTTTATATTCCGCCGCAAACCAGATCATATCGATATCGCCCGGCGAGTGACCGAGAGCGGTGAGGATCGCCGCGGCTTCTGTTTTGTGTTGTGTTCCGTGGTTAACCACGTGCGCCATGGATTGCCACAGAATTCTCGTTAACGCCTTGCCCTCGGTGTTTGTGTAACTGAAGGCGTTGCTCAGCTTCTCGTCGGTGAGACCATCCACAAACGTTAGCAGGAGGCTTTCCTCCTCCAGCCAGCGCGCGCGGAGAGATTCGAAGGTTGGGAACTCTTCGGGTTTGATGCGCTGCGCGGGCGATGTTCCCTCCCAGCGATTCCGCCAGATCCACTCTGCGAACAAGGCGTGGGTGAGCGTGCCGCGCAAACCTCCCTGCGGGAAATCTGCGGGCGCGAGGAACTGATCCTGTGTCAGGTTCGACGCGGCGTCGAGAATTTTTTTCGTCGACCACTGGTTGTATTGGAAGAGGAATTGCATGTCTTGTTTGTTCATCATTGTCCTTGTAAGTTCGCCTGCCGCTCCAATAAAAGATGCCCGAACGTATATAGTGTAATGTATAAGAACAGGAAGAACAATCCGAACAGGCTGGTGAAGCCGATGGATTGCAGGCTGGGGTCTTGCATGTTTTGCAAGGCGTATTGCGCCATCCCGGCGGGGTTGTAAAAAATGTCCCACGAATTCCAGCGCAGAAAGCGACCCACATACACGCCCGCGCTGCTCAGCCCGGCGACGAGGGCGACAAACCCCCAGCCGACCCAACGCCCAAACTCGCGCCGAATGATCTCTTGCATGAGGAACAACGAAACCATTCCCAGCAACAGCCCGGTGAACGCGAACCAGACCAGCAACATCACATCGTACCAGACCGGCACGTCGTGCCAGTAATCCAGGTGTTGAAAATCGGTCAGGATGTACGGCGCGTTCGGAAAGAAGATCAGCCAGAAGAAAGCGGTGATCGGCACGATCACATAAACCCAGCGCCTCGATAAGGTAAGCGTGTATGTGAAGTAGGCAATGAGGAACGGAATCCATGCCAGGAACAGATTCCAAATCAGAAACGTGTAATTGCCGCTCCCGCTGTACTCCACGCGGAAACGCCAGATGGCGACTGAGATGATAGTTGCCCCAGCCAGCAGGGCGAACATCGTCAGGCGGTATTTGTTGTGAGAAAAATAATCGATCAATTTGCGGATCATGCTCGCCTCAAAAACTCTAACAGGATCGGGTTCACCAGTTCGGGCTTTTCGTAATGCGGAAGATGCCCGCATCCTTCGATCGCGTGGAATTCCACGTTTGGAATTGCCGCGCGAATCAACGCGCTGTGTTCAAAAGGAACCGTGTAGTCGTTGCGTCCCCACAATAATAGCACGCGCCCCCCCATGGCGCCGAGTTGCCGGTACACATCCAAAAACGAATCGAGCATCCCATTGCGGATCGTGGCTAAGATGGCGCGCATGAATCCTTTGTATTGCATCTGGACTCTGTACCTTTCTTGAAAATGCGCCACCAGCGCGGGATCGAAAAAATCGTCGGCGATACTTTTGACCATGAAATCGCTTCCAACCAGACGTAAGATTGTCTCTGCCACCTTGGGCAGTTTCGCCGCCCTCAGCAGGGGAGACATGGCGATGGGCTTGGCGCCGGCGGGGTCGATCAGCACGAGACTGCGAATCCGCTCCGGGTGACGGACGGTAAACGTCGAGGCGATGGGTCCGCCCATGGATAGCCCGACCAAACTCACTGGGGAGGTGATGCGCAGGGCGTCCAGTAAATCCGCAAGTTGGTCGACGAAGAAGTCGATATCATATTTGGCTTGCGGGCGGTCCGAGTAGCCGCGACCGAACAAGTCGTATCGTATGACGCGAAACCCTGAGCGTGAAAGAAATTCAAACGTGGGATCGTAAATAAAATAGGGCACGGAAAAGCCATGCGCTAAAACGACAAGTTCGCTTGATTCGTTCCCGCCCGCTTCGTAATGGGTAATGCCGCCGGGAAGTTGTATGAAAGAACCGCCCGCTGAGTTGCGGGCGTCGGCATTCATCTCTTTCGTTTCATTACGGACAGGGAATAGCATTGCCGCATTTAGAGTATTTTGCCCAGCGCCCTCAGCACGCGTTCGGGTGTGAATGGAAATTCATCGATCCATACGCCGGTAGCGTCGTGGATCGCGGACGCAATGGCGGGGGCTACCGCAAGGTAGGGCAGTTCGCCCACGCCGCGCGCGCCCCACGGTCCGTTGGGGTCGGGGATTTCGAGGATGACCGATTCCACTTTTTCAGGAATATCCCAAACGGTAGGGATGAGGTAGGTACTGAATTGATCTGTGAGCACGCGCCCGTTTTTGGTTTTGTAATCTTCAAGCAGGGTGTAGCCCTGGGCTTGCACAACCGCGCCTTCGATCTGTCCTTCCACGAGAGCGGGATTGATCGGCTTGCCAAGATCATCGGCAGAGACGATGCGGATCACGCGCACATGACCGGTTTCGGTATCCACTTCCACTTCGGCGGCTTGCGCCACGAAAGCGTAGGCAAAATTTGGTGTGGAATAGCCGGTGTCGTGGTCGAATTGCGTGGTAAGCGGCGCGAGGTATTTGTATTCAGCGATGGCGGGGCGTTCTTCTGCCTCCCATTTTTTCAGAGCCAGCTCAGCCGCGCCGCGAATCGCGTTGCCAGACATGAACGTCATGCGCGAAGCGGATACCGAACCGGAGTTTCCTGTTTTGACCGTGTCGGATGCAACCAGATTCACTTTCTCGAAGGGAACGCCGATCGCTTCCGCCGCCATTTGCATCATGACCGTGTGCGCGCCTTGTCCGACCTCCGCGCCGGAGTGATACAAGACCACCCGCTCGATCTTGGTCGCGCCATGCAGTTCGATCTTCGCCCAACAGTTCTCTTGATAGCCGAAGGAAAAGCCAATGTTTTTGAACCCTGCGGCAAATCCTCTTCCGCGCCTCAAATGCGAAGTGCCATGTTTCCCTTTCCACTTTCCATCTTCCCACCCAAACCGATCCCTTGCCGCTTCGATACATTGCACAACACTGACCGGGCTTGGCGAAGGAGTGCCAACACCCAGCGGATCGCCATCGCGTAACGCGTTCTTCAAGCGAAATTTGACCGGGTCCATGCCGAGTTTTTCCGCGAGTTTGTCCATTTGCATTTCCGCCATGAACAACGCCTGCGGCGCGCCGAACCCGCGGAATGCCGCGCCGGGCACGTTGTTGGTGTACACGCCATACACATCGGTTTTTGCATTTGGGATGAAGTACGGACCCGTTGATGTGATGGCGGAATTCCCCAACACCTTATTCGACGTGTACATGTATGCGCCGCCATCGCCGATGATCACATTTTCAATTGCATTTACTTTCCCGTTACTTGTCGCACCCCATTTGGCGCGGATGACCGTGGCGTGGCGTTTGCCGTGCCCGATCATCGATTCCTGCCGCGACCAGATGATGCGCACCGGTCTCTGCAACTTCCACGCCGCCAGCGCGAGCGCGATCTGCACCGACATATCCTCGCGCCCGCCAAACGCGCCGCCGATGGCAGGGTACACAACGCGAATTTTCTCGTCTGGCATACCCAGCGCGTGCGCCACTTGATGCTGGTCTTCGTGTGTCCACTGCCCTCCGCATTCGATCGTGATCAACCCCGCCTCGTCGATGTACGCCAGCCCCGCCTCGGGTTGCAGATACGCGTGTTCCTGCACCGGCGTGCGATATTCGCTTTCGACGATCACATCCGAATATTGGAACGCTTCATCGACATTTCCCCGGCGGATCTTGTAATGGACGCAGATATTCGAATCGCCGATATGTTCATGGATGCGCGTTGCGCCGGGCTTCATCGCCTCTTCCGCGTCTATCACGACGGGGAGGTCTGCATACTCCACCTCGATCAGTTTCACCGCCGACGCGGCTTGGGCTTCGGTGTTTGCCACCACCACCGCAACCTGGTCGCCGACGAATCGGACCACATCCGCGCCGGGCTTTGCGGAGCCGGGTCCGCACAACACGGGTTGATCCTGCCATTGCAAGCCATACTCGTTGACCGGCACATCCTTTGCCGTGTATACAGCCACCACACCGGGCGCGGCTTCCGCCTTGGATGTGTCGATGCTCAGGATGCGGGCATGTGGTCGCCCGGCAAACAGCATTTTCATGTGTAGCATACCCGGCATCGACAGATCGCCTGAATACGGAGAACTACCGGTCACTTTTCCGCGCGCATCCACGCGGGGCAGGGATTTGCCGATCGTTTGAACAGTCATTGCAACGATTACCTTTTATACCGTTTCACTTTCGCGCGGATCGGAGGCACATCCATGGGACCGTATTCCGAAGGACCAAGAAAACGGTATAAATAGCCGAAAAAGATCGCCATGAATCCGCCGATCACCACCCAAACTCCGAGCGCAAAAACAACGTTGGCATACAGGTTGGTTTGAGTCTGCAAGAACCGGAAGATGGAAGCCAGCCCGCGCGCTTTCCACAACCACGGGTGGAACTGTGGCGTGCCCAGCCACTCCACAGGGATGGGCCAGCGTTGCCCAATGCCATAATTGACCAGAAGCATCGCTACACCGTATGAAAGGACCGGCAGGAGGATCATGATGAAGCATCCCAATCCTTTCATGACGGGATGCACGCCGCGCACGCGCACAGTCTCTTTTTGTTTTACCTGAGTTGTGTATTTACCCATGTCTCACCTCCGCCATCGCTTGGGCGTCTTCGATGGCTTGCACGATCTTGTAATAGCCTGTGCATCGGCACAGGTTGCCGGTGATTGCCTGTTCGATCTCATTCTTGGTCGGATTTTCTTTTTCTTCCATCAACATCGCCGCCGACATGATGAAGCCCGGCGTGCAATATCCGCATTGTACCGCGCCATGCTTAATGAACGCTTCTTGGACTGGGTGCAGAATCCCCTCTCCCTCAGGGAGAGGGGCAGGGGTGAGGTCAGATAATCCCTCAATCGTCATAACCTCCGCGCCATGCGCCCTCGGCGCAGGGACGAGACATGCCATCACTGCTTTACCATCGAGGAACACGGTACACGCGCCGCATTCGCCCTCGGCGCAGCCTTCTTTTGTGCCGGTCAAGCCGACATCCTCGCGCAAGAATCGCAACAATGTTTTTTCGTGACCGTTCTTCAGTGAATATTTTTTGCCGTTAACTGTTGCGTCAATTGAATTCGACGACTCGCGAATCGTCAATTGTCCAGCGTCCATCGTCTGCTTGCCCCACAGCAAGACCGCATCGTCGGGCATTCCGTCTCGTTCTTTGCCGTCACGGATGGATTTCAATCCACGCGCTGTGCAGACGCGAATCATTTCTTTCCGGTATGCCGCGCTTCCGCGAATGTCGTCAATTGGCTTGGATGCGTCCATCGTCAGGCGCGCGGCTTCGGCAATGACATCGTCCGTCAGTTTTTTGCCCTCGAGATATTTCTCCGCTTCGGGCGCGTGGATGATCGTCGGGGCGACGGCTCCAAGCGTGATGGAGGCTGAGGAAACAGAATCAGAATCAAGGTCGAGAAGAATCGCAACGTCCACGAGGGAGATCGCTTGCGCGCGGCGTAACGCAAGTTTGATGAACGTGCCGCGCTGGGTAGTCTTCATCGCGGGGAAGGAAATGTCCACGAGCATTTCGTCAGGTTGCATCACCGTCTTGCGGACGCCGGTGTAAAAATCCTTGAGCGCAACTGTGCGTGTTTGATTTATAGATCGCAAAGTGACCGATGCGCCGAGCGCCATCAGCGGCGTGATCGTGTCGTTGGCGGGCGAAGCGGTGATGAGGTTGCCCGCGATCGTGCCGCGATTGCGAATCTGCGGCGCGCCCACTTCCCATGCCGCGCGGGCGAGCGGATAGGCGCGTTCGCGGATCAATTTCGATTCGACGCAATGGTTGTGCGTGACGAGCGGACCGAGATGGATGATGCCGTCTTCGTCTATTGTGATTTTGTCGAGGTCGGGGATGCGCGTCACGTCAATCACGGTTTCGATCCCCTTGCGGACGCCGCGCTCGAGTTCGAGAATGAGATCAGTTCCGCCCGCAATGACGCGAGCATGTTCCCCTTTTTCTTTTAACGATTGTAAAACTTCGTCAATGGAGGTTGCGTTGATGTAAGTGTGCCACATAATATCCATCATGTCGTTGCGAGGAGCGAAGCGACGAAGCAATCTCCTCGAACAAGCAACCACCTGGAAACAGGAGATTGCTTCGGGCGATCCTTCGACTTCGCTACGCTCCGCTCAGGACGCCCTCGCAACAACATTTGTTATTTAATTCGATCCGTTCACGACTTCGGCGCGTTTTTCGTAGGTCTCCACCGCCAGCCTCGCTACGGTAGCGAGGTTGCGGATCGCGGCGGGAAGCGCGGCATCGTCGGCGAGCGATTGCTCCACGTTGTCGAGCGCGCGCCCGACTTGCTCAGCGAGATCGAAGAACGCGGCGTCGAATTGGTAGATCGCCTCCAGTTCTTTCTCGTTGATCTTCACCGCGTCGAACAGACCGGAGTATCCGCGCGGGGCGCGGCTGATCTTGTCAATGAACGTTTGGAGTTTGATCGCCGCCTTCTCCATGTCGTCCACGTATTCGATCTTGCCCGCGCTGACGAGGTCGGTTTGCAGTTGCGAGGTGCGCTTGTGCTGTTCCTCGAAACGCTGAGCGACAGTGTCGCGCAGGAGTTTGTCCGCGTCGCGGCGGTTTTGCCGCTCGATGTATCCGCCGAAACCGGGGATGAACGAGAGCAATTTTTTGAACGGGTCTTGCATACTTGTTACTTTTTGAAAGAAATCATCCATGTGAGCCTCCAAGAAGAATATACGAGTCCGAACGGTGTAAGTCGCGCAAACCCATTATAATCAAGAAAACAGGGCTTACGCGGAACGATTCTTAATCCGCTAATCCACACGAATTTACGCTAATCTCTTAAAATTCGCGCGGATTAGCGCAGATTAGCGGATAAAATGTTTTGCGCAAGTTCGATAACTCAAACTGGAGAATTGCCATGTCAACCGATATTCAATCCCTGCTGGGCGATAAAGCCGAATCTCTTCTCAATTTCAACTCCCCGAAAATTTCAAAAGATAGACTTCACCTGCCGGGCGCTGATTCTGTGGATCGTGTCTTCGGTCATTCGGATCGGAACAACCGAGTCCTTCGCAATTTGGGCTGGATTCACAACTCGGGCCGACTCGCCGGAACGGGCTACGTGTCCATCCTGCCCGTGGATCAGGGCATCGAACATTCGGGCGGCGCGAGTTTCGCCAAGAACCCCGATTACTTCGACCCGGAGAACATCGTCAAGCTCGCCATCGAAGGCGGATGCAATGCCGTCGCTTCGACGTTCGGCGTGCTGGGAATCGTGTCGCGCCAATATGCGCATCGGATTCCGTTCATCGTGAAAATTAATCACAACGAGTTGTTGACCTACCCGAATAGTTTCGAGCAGATTCTTTTCGGCACGGTGAAGCAGGCATACGACATGGGCGCGGCGGCGGTCGGCGCGACGATCTACTTCGGCTCGGATGATTCGCATCGTGAGATCATCGAGATCGCGCAAGCCTTCGCCCTCGCTCACGAACTCGGCATGGCGACGGTGTTGTGGTGCTATCTCCGCAACAAAGCCTTCAAAGCGGACAAGGATTATCACGTGTCGTCCGATCTCACAGGTCAGGCGAACCACCTCGGCGTCACGATCGAAGCGGATATCATCAAACAGAAACTTGCCGAGAACAACGGCGGTTATCTCGCGCTCAACAAAGACGGCGTCTCATTCGGCAAATTCGACAAGCGCATGTACACAGACTTGATCAGCGATCATCCCATTGACCTGTGCCGCTATCAGGTGGCGAACTGCTACATGGGGCGCATCGGACTCATCAACAGCGGCGGCGCGTCGGGCGAGAACGATTTTGCCGAAGCCGCGGCGACCGCCGTCATCAACAAACGCGCGGGCGGCATGGGTCTCATCTCCGGGCGCAAAGCCTTCCAACGCCCCATGGCGGAAGGCGTGAAGTTGTTGAACACGATTCAGGATGTCTATTTGGATAAGAGCGTGACGATTGCGTAACACAAACATGATCACCCCCAAATTTAATTAGGACGCAGATGAACGCTGATCAACGCTGATAAAAGCGAAAATCAGCGTTTTCTGCGTTTATCAGCGTCCAACACAAAGGTTTTAAAACGACACACCCCGAAATTAATCCTCGGGGTGTGTCATGTTTTTATCAGATTCCGTAACGCGACCCTTCGATCAACTCAGGGCAAGCATTCATGTCGCCCTTGCGTGAAGTGCTACGTTACCGGTCGAAATCCCCCGAAGCCTCGGGCTGATAGATAATTTTCTTGATAAGCAATCGTCGTTTGCCCGCGGGAACGTCCCACTCGAAGGTATCGCCAACTTCGTAGCCGAGCATGGCTGTCCCAACCGGCGCAAGGATCGAAATTTTTCCCTGGCGCACATCGGCATCCTCTGGAAACACCAGCGTGTACACTTCCTCTTCCTTCGTGTCGAGGTCTTCGATACTGACCGTGGAATTCATGGTGACCACGTCGCTCGGAATATTTTTGGGGTCAACCACTTCCGCGCGGCTCAGTTCCAGTTTAAGTTTCTCAAGATACTCGCTTTTACGGTAATCGGTGGCTTGAGCGTCTAACAGAAGTTTCTGTAAACGCTCAAGGTCGAATTGGGTGATGTGAATGGGTCTGTCGTTCATGATCCTTTTTTTTTCTCCTAATCGTTTATTGCGCGAACACCCCAATGGTAGCACATAATTGCGCGGTCAACAAAGTTCAGGCGACGGTTCGATTTGCTTGGCAAATCGTGTCGCCTGCCTTGACGTAGTGCAGGCTGCGTCAAGAAGAGACCTTCTTTCGTTCGACCGTCACGCTCCAATGCAAAATGCAGGTGGAGATCTGGCAGGCTGCCCATTGACTGAAACATCGATGGGTTTGGTTTTCAAAACCACCCTGAAAAAGAAGAAGTTCCGACGCTTGGCCTGGCGCGGAACTTCTTCTTTTCAGTTTTCCTTCCCACCCTTGACACTGCTGTTCATCGGTAGCCTGCGTTTTATTTTTCCCAAGGCCATTTTTCTGGACAATACTCATGGTATCCATCCCAAGGGACAACCGCTGTGTCAGTCCAAGGATAATTTCCAGATGACCAAGGCTGATGTATGTCAAATCCATTTACTATTTGAGTCTCTGCAACTCCAACAGATTTATCAACTGGCGACAAATGGATTTGTAAACCAGTCTTAGGATACAGTAACGATGCTCCCGCACATTTTATAACTGATCCAGAAATTACAAGACCAACAGATTCTGGACTGCCAATCTCAAAAATTATATCTTTTACCTCTACATAAGGTTCAGGGAACCAAACCATAATAAAATCTACTATATCATCTGATATGAACACATGCCCGCGATTACTCCAATTAGGATTGCTTGTATTCCAACTTATCGTCCCAGAGTCTTGCGTTACATTCTCAACGCCATAGGCTTCTTCAAGAATTTTAATTGCTTCGCCAGTTGTGGAAACTTGCGGCTCTATATCCATCCAACAGGCACTTTTACATTTTTCTGAAAAGAAAAGATTTTGAAGGTTGCTGGATTCTGCTTTCGCTGTACACCCAAGCAACATAAAGGATATAACGACTCCAAAACTCAACATGACAGGATATTTTTTGTGCATGACAATTTAGCGAAGCAGGCTAACTATGTATTATACGGAAAGTTTCCGTATAACATCCCTGTACGAGGTCTTATGTGGAAGTTTTCCATATATGACGCCATTTTGAGGTATTATACGGAAAAACTTCCATATATGACCCTCCCGAGGAGGCTTATCTGGAATATTGACCTTACTATACGCTTGTCACAAGCTTTTTGCAATGGCATAAAAAGGCAACTATATAAAACAACCAACTTCAAAGACTCCTCATGCCTCAATCCGATCAAGGCGTCACCACAAACCGCTACACCCTCATTCCCCGCACGGCGATATTCTTGCGGCGCGGAGATTCGTACCTGCTCCTCAAAGGCGCGCCGACGAAGCGTCTGTGGGCGAACAAATACAACGGACTCGGCGGTCATGTGGAACGAGGGGAGGATGTTCGTCATTCGGTTGTACTTCTTCAAAGAAATGCAAACCATGCTCCGCGCAATCAGCCGTCCAAATCGCAAGCAGGTGATGATCGGAGTCTTGAAGAGTCCCGCCGCGCCGCACGGTGATGAATCTGGAGTCTCGCTTTTTTGGTAGGATCATTGGTTATTCGTCAACCGCGATCGAACTTTGCCGTTGCCGATTGACGTGCAGTCTCAATACATCGGGTCGGCTGTAATGACCCGAAGGATCGAAGTTTTGGCGTTCTTCGCGCACGCGGCGATGATCTAAAGTAGCCACAATCAACTTCTCTTCTCCCACGAACGGTTCGACAACCCATTGACCGTCCGGTCCCGCAATGCACGAGCCGCCATCGGCAAAAACTTTTTCGCCGTTGGCAATGATAGATGAAAGATGCGGCGTATCTGTGGGGAAATCGCTGGCGCGCATCAAGCCCGAAACCGATAACACATAAGAACGGGATTCCATTGCCACAAAGCGAGTGTTGTCCCGCGTGTTGTGCGCGCCGCCGGGCCAGGTCGCAACATGCAAATCCTCACCCTGCCCATACAACGCGGCGCGCGCCAGCGGCATCCAGTTTTCCCAGCAGTTGAGCGCTCCAACCGTGAACGCGCCCAATGGATGCACGCGCAATCCATGCCCGTCGCCCGGCGACCATGTCAACCGTTCTTCATACGTCGGCATTAACTTGCGATGCACCGATTGAATCGCACCGTCCGCGTCAATAAACACGAGGCTGGCATACAGGCTGTGACCGCCGCGATCCAGCGGGCGCTCAATACATCCCAGCGCCACACTCACGCCAAATTTTTTCGCCGCATCACATAACGGGTCAAGATGTCCCGCTTCGATCTGCACGGCTTGATCCATGTAATGCGCGTGGATTTCCTTTTGTATCTGCGAATTGAAGATCGCGCCATTTGTTCTTTCGATCCAAAACGGATAGCCCGGCAATAAGCCTTCGCCAAACGCAACCAGATGACAACCCGCTTCGCCCGCCGCTTGGACTTGATCCAGTATCTTCGACATAGTCCCCGCCCGATCCAACCAAACTGGCGCGATCTGCGCCAGCCCAACCGTGAGTGTGTCTTTGGGATAAGAACGAGTCATGTTTTTTTCTCCTCCGTGGTGTTATCTGTAATCGTATCATGCCCAGCCAAATCCATGGGCAAGGATCCACCAAGGCGAGTAACGAATCTGGTCAGCGCCCTGCAAATCTTAAGTCAACCCTCGTGTTGGCTTGGCGCGGACTCAAGCGCGACGCATCCCCAATGCGTTCGGAAAAATTGCGCAATGTCATCCAGTGATTTAATGGTTTGTGGCAACGATAGATAGATTTGCCATACGTGCCACATACGCGGATAGATTTCCAGGCGCGCGTCAATGCCTGCCGACTTGGCTAAACTCACTATACGGACTGCATCATCTCGTAAGATCTCGTCTTCTCCAACATGCGCCAGTATGGGCGGCAGACCGCGCAAATTGCCATACACGGGCGATATCATTGGGTCGCGCGCATCATGGCCTCCGAGATAAGATTGATGATAGAAGTTCACTACGTTGGTTGGTAATATCGGGTCTTTGAATCCGGGGCGTTGGTGATCTATCGTTGTCAGGTCTGTCACAGGTGAAAGACAAGCTGCGGCGGCTGGTAACCTATCGCCATTGTCGCGCAATTTCAGTAACATAGTCACCGTCAAATTCCCGCCCGCCGAATCGCCGGCGACCGCCACATTCTCTGCCCGAACATTCTGTTTCAAAAGCCAGCGATAGGCCGTTACGCAGTCATCCAAAGCGGCAGGAAAAGGATGATCTGGAGCCAGGCGATACTCTACCATCAGAACCCGCGCCCTCAGCGTTTGCGCCAAATATGCGCCTATCTTGAGATGTTGGGAAGTTAATCCGAAAACGAAACCGCCCCCATGCAAGTAAAGCAATACCTTGTCTGTCAGGCAATTTTGAGGCATGACCCATACGCACGGCACGCCATCGGCTGTAACGGCGACGCGAGAGACCTCGGCTCCCAACTGCGCGTGTTGCAAGCCTTGCTTTATCAACCAACCTGCGATGGAGAGCGGCATATATGCCTGCATGAAACGAATAATCGGCAAACTTGCTCGGATTCTGCGTTCAGGAGATGGGATATTCATTAGCTTTCATTTCCGAAAAAGTGACGAAGAAGACAAGCGCCTAACGAATTGATCTACTGGAATGTGCTTGCCAGACCCGGAACGTCTTTCATTCATTTTTCTTCTCAACACGGATACTGCTATTTACTGAATAGCGTTTCTAACCTTGGCGGAAAATAGCCTATACCCAACATCTATGAAGGACGAATCCAGAAGCAGGTGGTTTTTTCTTTTCCATGCGCCGCTCGCAATATCGACTTCCAGCTTTTGCAACCCTTCGGACAGGTTCTTGATCTTGGCAAATGGCGACATGGCTTGTCGGACCTCGTTGCTGAGATAAGCTTCTGGTCGCTTCCAAAAGGCAACCAGAAAACCATCCTGGCAATCGCTTGGAATTTGTAAGAGACGTACGGTCACTTCATCAAAATACTGACGCAACTCATCCAAGTCGGGAAAAATGAGCTTGTCCATTTCATAGATTTCTGGAAAGTAATCTCTTGTTAACCAAAACGGCTCGGCTTTTGGATCCCAGGTGATGCCCACAAACTTTTCTGTTGCCACCCGGTTGATTTCCTTGAATGCGCGCGCTCGATCCTGCCAGTGATGCATGGATAATACGGTGATGGCGTGCGAAAAGCTCTTGTCTTGAAAGGGGAGTTGTTCGGCAGATGCCTGCTCTGCTCGGTGCGAACCGGCTTTCCTTTGCGAAATCATCACAGACGATGGCTCTACCGCGACGACTTCAATGTTTTCCGGTTCATACGACCCGCTCCCGGCGCCGATATTCACGATCCGGGTTGCGCCGCGCAACTCGGTATACAATTGTTCGGCGATTCTCGGGTCAGTTCGGCGCGATACCGAATAGTTGTTGCCGATCTCATCATAGATCGCCTTCATTGATCACCTCTGGGTATTCTCAATGCCAAACAGCCTTGCGGTAGTGGCGGTGCGCGGATCTAATTGAAATAAATCACTGGTCTTGCGTCGGAGGGTTGGGTCCGTTTGTGCCTCGCCAGAAGTGAAGTTGACCGTCCGCGTTTCGTTTGTAGACTTGCATAAACCAAGTATTGACCTGAACTGGAGCGCTCCCGTCCTTGGGAACTATCTTGCCAACTGCCGCGCCTCGCAAAATGAGTATATCGCCAAAGTCTGAAACTTCCTGAACCTCAGGGACAACCTGCAAATCAAATTGCGCGAAGGTAGCCGCCCAGAAACTTCTGATTGCATTGATACCGACGATAGGCGGCTGGCTTGGGTTTTGAATCACCGCATCTTCCGTATATAAATCCAGCAGTTTTTCAATATCGCCTTCTGCCATAGCCTTGTAGGCTTGTTTGATTCGGTCCTCTATTGATGTGTGTTGTGCCATTGCAGCGATATTCCTTATTTCGGTACCATATACACGATTTCAACCAAAATTCGGTCTGGCGTTTCGAACATGATAGGCGCATCGTAGTTGTTGGCGACGTCTTTGGTGTTTGGACCAAAGTGCAGGCTGAGCGCGCCTCCGTTCGTCATGCCGAAAGTATCGGGGCTGTCGTACATGAGCCGCCACCCGAGAAAGGTGAGCAGGTCACGATAGAACGAGGCGTTCGCAGGTCGGAAGGAAAATGTTAGGTGGTCAATATCGGAGCCGTTTTTGTAGTTGCCCTTGGCGCGCGAACCGTAAATGACGGCTTTACTCACTTGCGGATATTTCGCAAACACGCCGCACAGTTTTTGGATGGTGGTTTCCTTCAAGCCAAAACGCAAGGCGTTCATGAATGACATCAATTTGATTCTGTCAACGCGCGTTCCAGCAGGTCGGTGACGTTGAGTTCGCCCGCCCATTTTCGCAGGTAGTCCAAGTCCAGTTCGTTCGCGCGGGTTTTCAGCACGCCCAGGATATCGCGCCATTGGCGGTCTGAAACTTCGCCGCCCATGCGATACCATTCCAATTTAGCAAGGATGGTATCTTCGGGGCTGGCGACATAAACGCTTCGGTCAGGGTCGGTGGCAATGACTGACACCCTGCGACGTTCAAGCTGCATCGTATCGAAGTCGCGCAATTTGCGGATGAAAATATCCACTTTGAAGGCGGTTTCATAATGGATGAGATTGAAACTGCTGTGATGTTCGATGGCATCCCGCATCATTTCATCATCGGCATAAAATTCCTTTGAGAGCGCGGCAACCAGCGGCGGGATGTGTTCGAGGCGCATATCTGCCACAATGTCCACATCCAATGTGGAGCGCATGACGCCATGCAAGGAACTGGCAAGCGAGCCGCCTACGGCATAGGAAATGCCGATTTGTTCAAGCGTTTGCGTGACAAGCAATGTGATGCGAGTGGCTTCACCTTGCACGACCATATACCTTTTGCGCCAATTCTGCGCCAAGCATTAACTCTGCCAACATGCGCTGGACTTGTTTGGGCGTGGCGGCGGGGTGACGTTGCTTAATTCCGCTGATCGCCAGCGTTTTCACCGTTTCGTTCAGCCCGTCCACGATGGAGATTTTCTTCCAGGCAGGCATGCGCCGAATGGCTTGGATTTGCAGGGCTTCCATTTTGGGATGGGTATCGGAATAGAGCGCGGTCATGGAAGTAATTATACCGCCCCCTTGTTTTAAAATCGGGACGCTGATTCACGCTGAAAACGCAGATTTTCTTTCTTTTGAATCAGCGAAATCAGCGTTTATCTGCGTCCCAAAAAATTGTGCAGGGTTTTAGATCGCCCCTTTCCCCCGTAACACCTCCACGTCCTCGCGCGAACGACCCAACAACCCCATCAACACCTCCTCCGTATGCTGACCCAACATCGGCGGCGGCTTTTGGATTTCTGCCGGGGTGGCGGATAGCTTATAAGGAAAGCCGGGCACGCACACCGTCCCGGCGGAGGCGTGGTTTGTTTCCAGGATCATATCCCGCGCTTGCGTTTGCGGATGCGCGAACACGTCGGGGATCGAGTTGATGCGTCCGCAGGGAAGACCCGCCTTCACCAAGTCCGCGAGCCAGTCGTCCACATTTTTTTGCGCGAAGGCTTTGTTGAGTTCATCCACCAGCGCGGCGCGATTGGTCACGCGCTTGCCGTTCGATGCGAATCGCTCATCGGCTTTGAGATCGGCGCGGTTCATCATGTCGCACAACAAGCCCCATTGCTTTTCATTGGCGACGCCCAAAATGAACCAGCCATCGCGGGCGCGGAACGAATCATACGGCACGAGATTCGGATGCGCGTTGCCGAGGCGGCGCGGCTCTTGTCCGCCGACGAGATAATTCGACGCGACGTTGGTCAGCAGAGCCATGCACGAATCGAACAGCGAAATATCCACGTGCTGACCTTCGCCCGTGAGATCGCGCGCGCGCAACGCGGCAAGGATGGCGGTGGCGGCGAACATGCCCGACGTGATGTCGGTGATCGGGATGCCGACGCGCGAGGGAGGTCCGTCAACGGGACCCGTGATGCTCATCAATCCGCCCTCCCCTTGGATGACCGCGTCGTACCCAGGGCGGTCTGCGTACGGACCCGTGCGGCCGTATCCACTCACCGAGCAATAGATCAACTTCGAGTTCACACTGCGCAGATCGTTATAGCCCAAGCCAAGTTTATCGAGATCGCCCGTGCGATAATTTTCCACCAGCACATCGCACACGCCCGCCAACTTGCGGATGATCTCCCGCCCCTCTTGTGATTGGATGTTGACGGTCACGCTGCGTTTGTTTCTGTTCGCCGCGATGAAGTACGCCGACTCGCCGGGGTAGTTCCCATACGCCTCGCCCACGAACGGAGGTCCCCATCCGCGCGTCTCGTCGCCGCTGACGGGACGTTCGATCTTGATGACGTCTGCGCCCAAGTCGCCGAGCATCATCGTGCAATACGGTCCCGCGAGAGCGCGGGTGATATCGAGAATGCGAATGTTTTGAAGAGGTTGCATGTTCTTATGCTCCAAAGCTTTAATAGACTTTATCCGTAATAAGCCAAAGTTCTATGCTGGACGCAGATAAACGCTGACTCACGCTGATTTAAAGAGAAAAATCTGCGTTTTTCTGCGTTAATCAGCGTCCCAATTTTATTTCGGATAGAGTCTAATGTCTAACTGAGTTTCTCTCGAATCCAAGCAAGGGCGTCACCGGGTGTTCCGATTTGAATACCCGACTGCTCTGAGACATTTGGGTCGTCGAGAAAATGTTTGCGATTGTGGGTTGCAAGAAAATCCACTTTGGCTTTCATCGCCGCGAGCAGGATTGGCACATCGTTCGGATCTTTGATGAGATAGAGGTGGGTTTGAACTTCCTTTTTAGAAGGGTTTGCCACGATTCTCAATTTTGACCTTTTGATCAATACTCGTAGATCGTTCAGGTTTTGCGGAACTTTTCTAGCCATAGAGCGTTCCGATTCGACAATGACCATCTCACTGACCGTCAGGTGAATGTCTTCGCTCTCCCCAAGTTGGAGCAAGGCATGAGCCGCTCCCGTTTCCGAGATGGCGCCGGCGATCAACGCGCTGCTATCGAGGAAGATATCAGGTTTTGCCATTGAGACTGTCCCGCCTTATTACTTCTTGACGTAATTTTCCTGATAATATGTTTTACGCTCATCGTCCAACGCCTGCAACAATTCATCCAGACTAACATTCTCTTCCTTGATTCGTTTTGCGATTCGCCGTGAAAACACATCCACATCCAGCACTTTTGGCTTTAATAGAAACGACCCGCCGCCTAAATCAATGATGGTGAAAACTTCCCCTTCTTGTAGTTTGTATTTCGAGCGTAATTTGGCAGGGAAGGTGATCGTCCCTTTGCCGCGCATTTGAACGGTTGACATAGAATTCTCCAGAAAATCAGAATTTCCGATTTTCTGGCATTATAGCATAACACGATTCCAGCGATATAATCCCGCTATGCCGACCCTCTCCGAACTCATCGCCCAGAAATTATCCGAAGCAAACGTGGATGTGGTCTTCGGTCTCCCCGGCGGCGAAAACGTGGAGGCGTTGGATGCGTTGCGTAAGCGCGGCATTGACTTCGTGCTTGTGCGCAACGAATCCAGCGCGGTGTTCATGGCAGATGCGCACGCGCGACTCACAGGCGGGATCGGAGTTGCCCTCACCACGCTTGGTCCCGGCGCGGCGAACGCATACGCAGGCATCGCCCATGCCTTTCTCGATCGCGCGCCTGTCCTTTTGCTCACCGCCCAATCTGACCCAAAACTTATCGGCGCTCACACGCATCAGGTGATGGACTTGCAAGCCGTGTTCAAACCGGTCACAAAATTTACATCAACACTCGCGCCTGAGTCGGCGAATGTCACGCTCGATCATGCCCTCGCGCTGTTGCGCTCTGGCAGACCGGGTCCGGTGCATTTGAGCGTCCCCGCAGTGTTGGCAAATCAACAAGTAAATTCAGAATTGCCCTTGCCGCCGCCTTCAACGGCAAAATTGATTGACGAAAACAATATCTTCAAAGCCAAAGAAATTCTTTCCTCCAGCCGCCGTCCCGTCATCGTGGCGGGCTTGGGCTTGGAGCCAGATAAACCGTATTCGCAACTCCGCGCGCTTGCCGAAAAACTTCACGCGCCGGTCATTGATCTACCGAAGAGCAAAGGCGCGTTGCCTGCGGATCATCCGCTGTTTGCTGGCACGCTGGGACTCACGATGAACGATCCCGCGTATGAAATTCTCGACGCGTCCGATTGCATCATTGCCATCGGCTTCGATGTGGTGGAACTCGTCAAACCGTGGAAGCAACCACAGCCGTTGATCTGGGTTTCCAATTGGGAGAATCACGATCCGCACATTGACTCGGCGTGCGAATTGGTTGGCAATCTCAACGCGTTGCTGGATGCCTTGCTCGACTCCTCCGTCCGCGTGGATGAGGCGTGGGGTGACCCTTCGACTTCGCTCGACGATCACTCGCTCCGCTCAGGGCGGCGTCCTGCTCCGAATAGAATCCTCCCCGCTGACGTGTTGGACTCCGTCCGTCAACATACTCCGCCCGAAGTGATCGTCACTACCGACGTGGGTTCGCATAAAATTTTCACGTCGTTGAATTGGAAGGCGTTGAGACCGAATACATTTTTTGTCTCGAACGGACTCTCCGTGATGGGCTTCGGAGTCGCCGCCGCGATTGCCGCCGCGCGCGCCACGCGTGAACCCGCAGTGTGCATTACAGGCGACGCGGGCTTGGCGATGGTGTTGGGCGAACTCGCGCTGGCTGTTGAACTTGACCTGCCGTTGATCGTGGTCGTGATGAACGACTCTGCGCTCGACCTGATCCGCTTCGCGCAAACGAAACGGGATCTGCAAGTCTTCGGCACCGAATTCGTCAACCCGAATTACGAATTCATCGCGCGCGGATATAATTTTTCATATGCGCGTGTGACGAACAGAGCTGAATGTGATGTCGCTGTGCAAAACGCCGTCGCCTCACGCAAACCCGCGCTGTTGGAAATGATGATCGACCCGAAAGGGTATAGGTAATTACAACCTAACTCGGTGGTTGAGTAGCCCTGAGCGAAGCGTAGCGAAGTCGAAGGGCGTATCGAAACCACCAGTGTCTAAAGCAACTTTTGTTGCAAACTTACTTTTGAATACCAGTTGGTCTCGATACGGGCTTCGCCCTACTCGACCAACGAGGTCTGTATGAATCGAGAAGCCAGCCATGCCCAATCCCTCCCACCTCCTCGCTGTTGACATCGGCGGCACCTTCACCGACATTGTGTTGTTCGATACCGATTCGAATCACATCGCCGTCGGCAAAGTGCTCACGACCTATCCCGACCCGTCGCAGGCGGTGTTGAGCGGGGTCGCGCAGTTATTGAACGATCATCATATTGACCCTGCTTCTGTGCGGCAGGTCATTCATGGGACAACTCTCGTGACCAACACGCTTATCGAGCGCAAAGGCGCGCGCACAGCATTGATCGCCACAGAAGGATTCCGCGACGCGCTCGAAATTGGCAACGAAGGTCGCTACGACATTTATGATCTGGGGCTGGTCAAGCCTCCGCCGCTAGTGGAACGCCGTCTGCGCTTCGGCATCGCTGAACGGATGGCGGCAAACGGAGAGGTGTTGCATCCGCTCGATGTGAATGCGGTGGCTGAGTTGTGTAAAAAGTTGAATGCGGAGGGAATCGAGTCGGTGGCGATCTGCCTGCTTCATGCGTTCACCAATCCGCGCCACGAACTCGACGTGTATGAGATCGTGCGCGATGAAATGCCGAATGCTTCGATCTCCATCTCGCATCAGGTTTCGCCAGCCATGCGTGAGTATCAACGCACATCTACGACCGTGGCAAACGCATACGTACAGCCCATCACCTCGAATTATCTCGAACGCATTCAATCGGGATTGAAACAGGCGGGCTTGAACGCTCCGCTCAACGTGATGCTCTCCAGCGGCGGCACAACCGACATCGAAACCGCCACGCGTTTTCCGATCCGCCTCGTCGAGTCGGGTCCCTCGGGCGGCGCGTTGGCGGGCGTCTATTGGGGCAAACAAAACGGCTTCAACGACATCTTCGCCTTCGACATGGGCGGCACGACCGCAAAAGCCATCCTCACGCACAAATCCGAGTTGAGCGTCACGTCGGTTTCCGAAGTGGCGCATGTGCATCGCTTCAAACGCGGAAGCGGACTTCCCCTGCTCGTGCCGATGATCGAGATGATCGAGATCGGCGCAGGTGGAGGGAGCGTGGCGCACGTGAACAATCTCGGCTTGCCCGCGGTTGGACCGGAAAGCGCCGGTTCGACCCCCGGGCCGGCCTGCTACGCCCGCGGCGGCATGAATCCCACCGTGACGGATGCCGACCTGCTCATCGGCTACCTCAACGCGGATTATTTTGCGAACGGCTCGATTCAACTCGACGCGTCAGCCGCCGAGAAAGCCTTTGATGGCTTGGCGAAGAGTCTCGACATTTCAACCACCAAAGCCGCGTGGGGCATCCATCAACTCGTGAACGAGAATATGGCGGCGGCGGCGCGAGTCCATGCGGCGGAACGGGGATTGGATATTCAAAAGTACGCGATGGTGACGACGGGCGGCGCGGGTCCTGTCCATGCCAGCGGTGTGGCGGAGCGGTTGAACGTCCGCACGGTGATCGTGCCTCCGATTGCGGGCGTTGGTTCCGCTTTCGGCTTTCTGCTTGCGCCGATCTCATTTGATTTCACGCGCAGTTATCTCACGCGCATTGACCAAGTGGACGCGCAGTTGTTGATGAAAATTCTGCGCGACCTCGAAGCCGAGGGACGCGCGATCGTGATGAACGCGGGCGTCTCTGCGGAGGCTATTCGCGTCACACGCAGTGTGGACATGCGTTATCTGCGTCAGGGCTATGAGATCCGCGTTGAGTTCGAGGGGAATGAGATCAATGCCGAGACGTTGAGCATGCTCGAAAAACGATTCGAAGAAGAGTACATGCGTTTCTATGGCGTGTTGTGCGAGGGCGTTCCAATTCAAGCGGTGAATTGGCGTGTGGTGGTGTCGGGTCCCACACTGGAGATCGAAGGGAAGGCGCTGAAAGTGGGAGAAGAGTCGCAGAAACTGAATCAGCCGTATGGGAGTCGGAACGTGGTTTTCAATCCCGAGGATGGCGGGACGTTGACTCCCGTCTATCGGCGCGAGTCGCTTTCCTCTTCATTCCAAGCAAAAGGTCCCGCGATCATCGAAGAGGCAGAGTCCACAACAATTGTTTTGCCGAATTGGTCCGCGCACGTGGATGTGAATGGATGTTTGGTGTTGACGAAGTTTTCTTAGCCACAGAGCGCACAGAGAAAAGAAGAGATTTTACTCAGAGTTCTCTGTGATCTCTGTAGCAGAGAAAGGGTTTCAGTATGATTGATTCAATTTTGCTCGAAGTGTTATGGAAACGATTGCTCTCGATTGTCAACGAACAGGCGGCGGCGTTGATCCACTCGTCGTTCACCACGTTGGTGCGCGAGGCGGGCGATCTTTCGGCGGGCGTGTTCGACGCGCAAGGACGAATGCTCGCGCAAGCGGTGACTGGCACGCCGGGGCACATCAACACGATGGCGAATTGCGTGCGCGATCATGTGGTGAAGCAATTTCCAATTGAAACCCTGCAACCCGGCGACACGATCATCACGAACGATCCGTGGGCGGCGTCGGGACATTTGTTCGATCAGACGATTGTCTCGCCCGTTTTTTATAAAGGCAAAGGCATCGGCTGGTTTGCGAGCACTTGTCACGCCATGGACATCGGCGGCTTGACGATGGGCGGCGACGCGACGGAATTATTCGAAGAGGGTTTGTTCATCCCGTTGATGAAGTTGTTCAAAGCGGGCGAACCGAACAAAGATTTGTTCGACATCATCCGCGCCAACGTGCGCGTGCCTGAGGAAGTGATCGGCGATATTTATGCCCAGCAGGCGGGCAACATGGTGGGGAGCCGCAAGCTGATCGAGATGATGGACGAGTACAAACTCGAATCGCTCGATGAACTCTCGGACCTGATTCTGGATCGCACCGAAAAAGGATTGCGCGACGCGATCGAAAAAATTCCGAATGGCGTGTATCAAAGCGCGGTGACCATTGACGGCTTCGACGACCCCGTCACGATCCACTGCAAGGTCACGGTGAACGACCGCGATATCGTCGTGGATTTCGACGGCACGTCGCCGCAGATTCGGCGCGGCATCAACGTGGTGATGAATTACACGCACGCGTATTCCACCTACACGTTGATGTGCGCCGTCGCGCCCGATATTCCAAATAACGAAGGCGCGTTCCGTCCGATCAAAGTCATCGCGCCTGAAGGTTCGATCCTCAATTGCCGCAAGCCTGCGCCGGTCAGCGCGCGTCATCTCATCGGACATTTTGTCTCACAGCCGATTTTGCACGCGCTTTCGCATCCGATTCCTGATCATGTCATTGCCGATGGCTCGGCGGGTTTGTGGAACACGATGTTCGAGGGCGAGTTGAAAGATTCGCATGATGTGTTCGCCTACATTTATTTTTCCGCGGGCGGCATGGGCGCGCGCCCATACCGCGACGGGTTGTCTGCCACCGCGTTCCCCAGCGGCATCACCGGCGTGCCGGCTGAGGTGATCGAGTCGGTTGCGCCGATCCGCATGCACAAGCGCGAACTGCTTGCCGACACCGGCGGCGCGGGAAAATTTCGCGGCGGCTTGGGTCAGGAGATGGTCCTCGAAGTGTTGACCGGCAAACCCGCGACTCATTCGTGCATGTACGACCGCACGAAGTTCCCAGCGCGAGGTTTCCATGGCGGGCAGGATGGCACACCCGGCGAAGTGATACGTTCAGACGGCTATCGTCCGCACCCGAAGAGTCGTTACACCCTCCAGCCGGGTCAAACCGTGACGTTACGCCTGCCCGGCGGTGGCGGCTTTTATTCGCCCCTCGAGCGCGATCCCGCCTCCGTGCTGGAAGACGTGAAGCAGGGATACGTCTCTGTTGAATCCGCGCGAGAAAAATATGGCGTGGTGATCGAGGAGGGGAGGGTGGATGAGGAGGGGACGAAAGAGGAAAGACGAAAGAGGAAAGCGGTGGTCGAGTAGGGCTGAGCGGGGTTTGCGAAGCCCGTATCGAGACCACAGCTTCGCATATAAAACCTTGTTGCAAAAGGACTCTTGAACACCTCTGGTCTCGATACGAGCGAGAAGAGCGCTCGCTCTACTCGACCAGCGTGTAAACCTAAAAGGAATCTATGACCAACACAGCCGACATCGTCATCTGCGGGGCGGGGATCGCCGGGATTTCGGCGGCATATCATCTTGCCGTCAAACAGGATGTGAAGAACATCGTCATCGTTGATCCGTTGCCGCCGCTCACGCTCACCAGCGATAAATCGTCCGAGTCGTATCGCAACTGGTGGCCCGGTCCCGGTGACGATATGGTGCGGTTGATGAATCGGAGTATTGACATTATGGAGAGTCTGCACCGCGAAGCGCCGAGTCGCTTGGCGATGCGCCGCAACGGATATTTGTACGCCACCGGTGCCCCAAGCGGCGTGAACGCAATGATCGCCAACGCGGAGGAGATCACCGCTCTGGGCGCGGGCGATCTGCGCGTCTATCGCAACTCCAGCGATGACCCGGAGTATGTCCCTGTGAGTGAACACGGCTTGTTCGATGCGCCCACCGGAGCGGATCTATTTCTCGATCAATCGTTGATCCGAAAATATTTTCCGTATGTCACTGAGAATGCCCTGGCGCTCGTCCACGCGCGGCGGTGCGGATGGTTCGCGGCGCAACAGTTCGGCATGTATATGTTGGAGAAAGCGCTGGAACGAGGAGTAAAACTTATCAAAGGGAAAGTGGAAAGTGTGAAGGTGGAAAGCAATAGAGTTGAATCTGTGCAAGTGTCGACGAGCGAAGGCAGTAAGGAAATTTCCGCGCGAAGTTTTGTCATCGCGGCGGGCCCGTTGCAGAAATCGGTTGGTAAAATGATCGGCATCGAATTGCCCATCCTGTGCGAACCGCATCTTAAGATGATGTTCAACGATCATCATCGAGTCGTGCCGCGCGACATGGGCTTGTTCATCTGGAACGACCCGGTGACGTTGATGTGGTCTGACGAGGAACGCTCCGCGCTTGCCGAGGACGATGAGACGCGCTGGTTGACGGAGCAATTCCCAGCGGGTGTGCACGGCAGACCCGAAGGCGATGGCAATTCGGTGTTGTTGCAGTGGGCGTATCACGATGACGCGTTGGACGAGCCGGTCTATCCCATTCCGCTTGACCCGCAATTGCCCGAGGTGGTGTTGCGCGGCATGGCGCGTGTGATCCCCGGCTTGTCGAAATATTTCGATCAACTCCCCAAGCCGTTCATTGACGGCGGATACTACGCGCGCACGCCGGAGAATCGTCCGCTGATCGGACCTCTGCCTGTGGACGGCGCATACATCATCGGCGGCTTCGGCGGGTTTGGGATGCAGGTCGCATGTGGCGCGGGAGATTTGCTGGCGAAACATATCACCGGCGAGGCATTACCAAGTTACGCTCCCGCATTTTTATTGAGCCGATATGCCGACCCGCGCTATCAAGAATTGATGAACCAATGGGGCGCTTCGGGACAAATATAAGTTTTTCGCGCTGAGCGGAGCGTCCTTCGACTTCGTTCGTCGCAACTTGCGCTCCTCACTCCGCTCAGGACGGAAATAATTAGCAAAGAGCGAAGTCGAAGCGCAGATTTGATAATAACTTCTAATTAGCCCGAAGCAATCTCCACCTAGCTAGGAGATTGCTTCGCCGCCAAAGAACAAGAGCGGCGGCTCGCAACGACATATAACCAATTGGAGATTTAAAAATGAAACTACAAAACAAAATTGCCGTCATCACCGGCGGCGCGCAGGGGATCGGCGCGGCGATCAGCACACGCTTCGCCGAAGAAGGCGCGAAGATCATCATCGCCGACCTCAACGAGGAGAAATCGAAAACGCTTGCGAGTCAGCTCAATGCGACGTATGT
This sequence comes from Anaerolineales bacterium, assembly GCA_021462845.1. Lineage (GTDB taxonomy): Bacteria > Chloroflexota > Anaerolineae > Anaerolineales > Villigracilaceae > Defluviilinea. The sequence continues at coordinate 10,107 of JAJTXU010000015.1, read as the reverse complement.
GTTATGCGACGTGTCGAACGCCGAACAGGTGGATAATTTGTTCAAAGAAATGATCGAGCAACACGGCAGGCTGGATATTCTCGTCAACAACGCCGCGCTTGTGCATCACCCTGATTCGAACAAAAATTTTCTTGAGTTGACCCAAGCCGCATGGACTCGCGCGTTGGAGATCAATCTCACGGGCATGTTCTTGTGCAGTCAACGCGCCGGGCGGATCTTTGTGAAGCAAAACCCCGAGGGCAAGTCTGCGGGCGGCGCGATCATCAACATGAGTTCGGGAGGCGGAATGCGCGCGCATCGTCAGCTCATGGCGTACGACACCACCAAAGGCGGAATCGAAGCCGCCACACGCGCCATGGCGATGGACCTCGCGCCGTGGAAGATTCGCGTCAACGTGGTGGTGCCGGGCAATATCACCGTAGATAACGCCCTCGGCGGCGCGACCGGCCCCGAAGCCGCCGCGCGGACGATCCCGTTCGGAAAAGCGGGCGCTCCCGCCGACATCGCCTCTGCCGCGGCATTCCTCGCTTCCGATGACGCCGCGTACATCACCGGTCAACGCCTTGTGGTGGATGGCGGCATGGAGGCGCAGTTGCGGTCGCCCGCAGTGGACGCGCAAATTGATGTGTCGGGCATCGCGAGCCGATTGGGTTTTGAAGGTTAACAATTCAACCGAGCAATCTCTGTACTACATTTTGAACCACTGAGACACTCCCGAAAATCATCGGGACATGTGAGTCACGGAGTTTTCTTAATTGCTCTTCTCAGTGTCTCCGTGTCTCGGTGTTTTGGTTTATTGCTCGATCATTTTATAAAAGCGCAAAACCCGACACAAATTCTCGAAACTCGTTTAGAAAACGCGCCTTGTTGAATCGCTCGGCGCGTTTTTTTATTTCCCGCGAGTCGAATGCTTGATAGTTTTTTTCAAACCGACGAAGCGCTTCGATCAGACTCGCTTCGGTTTGCTGTGCAAAAAACAAACCCGTGACTTCCTCCTCAACCGTTTCCAATGCGCCGCCCGCGCCATACGCAATGACGGGACATCCCGCCGCCTGCGCCTCCACGATGGCGATGCCGAAATCCTCCTCCGCCGCGCAGACGAACGCGCGCGCCTTGCTCAACAGTTCGGCAACATTTTCATCCGACTGAAAACCTATCAACTCAATATTTGAATTTGCCATCCTTCTCAAACGCGGCAGTTCGGGTCCATCGCCGACGATGATAAGCGGAAGATTCATTTGGTTGAACGCCCCCACGAGCAACTCGACTCGCTTGTGTGGGACGAGTCGCGTGACGGTGATGAAATAATTTTCACGCTGCAGGCTTGGATGAAAACGATTCACCTCGACGGGCGGATGGATCACCCTCGCCTCGAGTTGATACGCCTCCCGAATCCGCTCGCGGACGGTGTGCGAGTTGGTCGCCATCGCATGGACGCGCGACGCGGCGCGTTGATCCCACGCGCGGAAGGATCGCATGTATCTGTCGAGGATGAAATTGCGGCGTGCGCGAGTCCCGTTGATGTTGATGTCAGTCCATGCGTAACGCAATGGCGTGTGCGTGTACGACACGTGACGCATCGCATTGTGATTCGTCGCGCCATTCGCCACTGCGTAATTGAATGAAACGATAGTGTCGTACTCGCGCAAATTGATCCGTTCGATGGCAGACGGCATGAGCGGAAGCAGATAGCGATGATGTGTATGCGCGAACGGAAGCGAATCGAGCCACGAGGTGTTCACCTTTCGATTCGCAATCGGCGAGTGGGCGAATACTTTTTTGTTGTAGATCAACGTGAAAATGTCCGCGTGTGGATACGCCTCCAGCGCGGCGAACAACACCTTCTCCCCGCCGCCGATGGAGGGGAGCGTGTCAAGAACAAAGGCGATATGCGGTTTAGAGTTCATTGTGGTCTCGATACGTCCCGCGACGAGCATCGCGGGACTACTCGACCACCGGGAAAATTAGAGTTCATTCAATGTCTTCCAGATCAAGTCTGCCGTGCTTTGCCATGAGAAATCTTTCGCTCGTGCCAATCCTTTTTCGATAAGCGACGCGCGTAGAGTTTCATCGTTCAAACATTTCTCGATTGCCTGTGCAAGGCTATCAGGCTCCTCTAAACTGAAAATGAATCCCGCATCCCCGACGGTTTCAGGCAACGCGCCGCCATCCGAAACGATGACCGGGGTTCCGCGCGCCATCGCCTCCAGCGCAGGCAAGCCAAAGCCCTCATCGAACGAAGGGAGTACGAACAGTTTCGCATTGGCGTACAAACTCGGCAAATGTTCGTCCGCGACATAATTCAAAAATCGGATTCGCTCCTCGGCAAAGAACTTGACCGACCGAAACACGCGTCCCCATTCTCCTGCAACGATCAGCCACGTATCCTTGAACTTGTCTTTGATCTGATGCCATGCCCTCATCAAGCCCTCGAGATTCTTGCGCGGTTGGATCGAGCCGACGAATAAAATGTACTTCTGCGGGAAATTACTGTCATTGCGAGGAGGGCTCGCGCTGAGCGCAGTGAGCCGATAGGCGAACGAAGACGAAGCGCAGCCCGACGAAGCAATCTCCACTCCATTGGGTGTGACGATCACATGCTCGACCCCGAACCTCTTTATCACTTTTTGCCTCACGTATTCTGAAGGCGTGAAAATGAGGCGGACTCGTTTGGCAAGCATGGGCAAGAACAAACGATACCACGATGAATAGCTTGTTGTGAACCATTCAGGGTGTTCAAGCGGACTCAGATCGTGAATGGTCAAAGCCTGATTCTGAATCGCAAGCGGGCCCGAGTTCGCGGGCGACCACAGAACAGAATCGCGCTTTAACTTCGTTGGCAGGATGAATTGCTCCCACGCATGACCCAATATTCCCTGCGCTTGTGTTTTCTCAACGCGATACCCATTCTTGAAGCAACGCAAAATTTCACAGCCATATCGTTCATTGCCCGTGATACGCCGCGCAAGAAACCGTCCGTTGACGAGGATGTCACGCGGCATGATGGTCCGTTTGTGTGGGTAAGATAAATTCGGGCATGATACGTCCAATTCGTAATTATAATAACCCCTTCCAAAAATGGCTTCTAAATCCCCGCACTCTTCATCGCATTGGACAGAGAGACTTGCGCGAAGCGCGTTTTACGCAACGCTCATCCTTGCCCCCGTTCGCTTACGAACCCTGTTGCAGTCGCGTCCACGCGAAGCGATCTACAGCGACTACACCGATTTCCTCCTCTTTCTGCCCGACATCGCGTTGCTTGTTATGTTGATCGCATGGGGATTCGCAAGGCGATTCAATCCCAAACCATTTCGACTCGGACCGGCTTTCGTCTGGATTCCGCTCGCGGGATTGACCGCCTCCGCCCTGATTTCAGTTGCTTCAAGCGCGGACAGCGCGCTCTCCCTTTATCATGCTATCCGCTTGTGCCTGCTTTTTCTTTTCTATCTCTTTATCGTCAATGAACAATTTTCGGTTTTTAGCATCGCTCTCGCGGTGGGACTGCAAGGCGCGTTGCAAGCGGTGATCGCAATTCCACAATCCATTCTTCAACGCTCGTTGGGATTGCAAGCCATCGGAGAATATCTGCTCGACCCAGCCTGGTCGGGCGTGAGCATTGTTTCGGATGGGGCGACGCGCATCCTCCGCGCTTATGGGCTTTCCGATCATCCCAACATTTTGGGCGGATGTCTCGCCTTCAGCCTCCTCATCCTGTTGATCGTTTATCTGCGCGGCGGACGAAAGAATTCTCTAATTCTCGGTTTTGCTTTTGTTTTGATGTGCCTCGCGTTACTCATGACCTTCTCCCGCTCGGCGTGGCTGGCATTTTTGGCAGGATCAATTTTCATCGTCTGGTTTGAAGCGAAGGCGCGCGGATGGGCATTTCTCAAATCCCTTGCGTTGCTTTTCATTTGCACAGCAATTGTTTTGCTTCCGTTCATCGTGAGGAATTCAAACTATTTCGGCGCGCGCTTCAATGCTGGCGGGTCGTTCGAGGCGGTTCGCTCCGAGCGCGGAGCAGTGCAGGAACGGTTGTTCCTCATCGAATCTGCCAATCATATTTTTTCCAAACACCCATTGACCGGAGTCGGCATGTCCGCTTCGCCGCTTGCATTACGAGATGAAGTCCCCCAACTTCCCGAAACATACAACTACCAGCCGCCTCATTTCACGTTGCTGACCGTTGGGCTGGAAACCGGCATGTTCGGCGCGATCTTTTATTTTCTGTTGATGATATTGCCCTGGGTGACATTCTCCCGCCGCGCTGACCTCCGCGCGAATCCCTATGTCATCGGCGCGATGGGACTATTGCTCGCCGTCACCCTCGTCGGCTTCTTCGATTACTACACCTGGTTCTCCACCCCCGGCCGAATCTGGCAATGGCTGGCGTGGGGATTGGTTGCTACCGCAATTGACTCCCCTCTCCCAGCGGGAGAGGGGCTGGGGGTGAGGGAGAAATCATGACCCTCCTCGACACTCTCTTCATCCCCGTCACCATAATCTACTTTCTCGTCGTCACCACCCTCTTCATCTACGGCTTGAACTTTTTGTACCTTTCCTATCACGCGTGGAAAAAACGCGACGCGCTTGCGTCCAAACCTTTGCCGCTCAATGTGGAATCGTTGCCGTTCGTTACCATTCAATTGCCGATCTACAACGAATTGTACGTCGCCGAACGGTTGATCGAAGCCGCCGCCGCGCTCGAGTATCCGCGCGGCCGATTCCAAATCCAGGTGTTGGATGATTCCACAGACGAGACAGTTTCACTCGTCGAGAGAATCGTGGGTCGCATCCAAGCGAGAGGAATTGACATCCAGCATCTGCATCGCGCCGACCGTCAAGGATTCAAAGCGGGCGCATTGGCTGATGGATTGAAAACGGCGAAGGGCGAGTTCATCGCCGTCTTCGATGCGGACTTTGTTCCCAATCCAGATTTTCTTAAAAAAATTCTTCCATACTTCGATGAAGATAACATCGCGTTCGTGCAAGGGCGTTGGGGGCATTTGAACGGAAGTTATTCGCTGCTGACCTTTTTGCAATCGCTTTCGCTCGACGCGCATTTTGCGGTGGAGCAACTCGCGCGTTCGCAACTGGGCTTGTGGTTTAACTTCAACGGCACGGCGGGCGTGTGGCGCAAAACGGCGATCGTTGATTCGGGCGGATGGAAAGCCGAGACTCTCACCGAAGACCTCGATCTTTCGTATCGCGCGTATTTGCGCGGCTGGCGCGCGCGGTATGCGGGCGAAGTTGAAGTGCCTTCTGAATTGCCTGTGAGCTTCACTGCATTTCGCCGCCAGCAACATCGTTGGGCGCATGGCGGATTCGATTGCGCGATTCGTTATATCCCTGTCATCTGGAAGTCCGATGCGACTCTCGCGCGAAAGATTCAAGCGAGCCTGCACCTCACGGGCTATTTGATTCATTTATTGTTATTCGCGTGCGTGTTTTTATATCCGTTGGTCGTCGCAATTTCAGAACGATATCCGGGCTTGATCAGTCTCTTCGGCATCGCGGTCGTCTTCAATTTCACCGCGCTCGCGCCGATCGCGTTGGTCGCCGTCGCGCAAAAATCACTGCACAAACGTTGGTTCGCAATTCTGCCATACATGGTCACGCTCGCCGCGCTCGGCGCAGGGCTGATGCTCAACACGCTTCGCGCCGCGTGGCAAGTGTGGGCGGGGCGCAGGGGCGCGTTCGAACGCACGCCGAAATACGGCATCACCGCCCGCGCGCAAAACTGGACATCCAATCGTTATTACGTCAAAATGGATTTGCTCGTGCCATTCGAAATGGTTCTCGCGCTCTTCAATCTGTGGACGGTCTGGCTGGCGATTCAAAATTCAAACTGGCTGATCGCGTTATACGCGGCGATCTTCGCGGCTGGACTCTTCTTCAACTCCGGCTTGACGATCCTTCAAGCGATTCAAAGACGCTTCCCTCGCCCATTGACGGCTGATTCACCCTAGGCGGCTTTCTCATGTCCTCAGCCTCCATCTCCCTCGCCCGCGCCATCCTCGAAGCCCTCGCCTACTCCGACATCTTCGACCATCCCTTGCGCTTTGACGAGTTGCATCGCTATCTGCCCATCCGCGCCGAAGCGGATGAATTGAAAACCGCGTTGAACGAGTCCAACGCGCAAGTGAACTATCGCGATGGTTTTTATTTTCTAACAGGGCGCGATGAGATCGTTGACATCCGTAAAGAACGCGAGGCGCGTTCCAAAAAATTATTGCCCATTGCCCTGCGCTACGGACGGATCCTCGACTCTCTCCCCTTCGTCCGCATGGTCGCGTTGACGGGATCCCTCGCCGTGTTGAACATTTCCAACAACGCGGACTTCGATTACATGCTCGTCGCCGCCAAAGGTCGCGTGTGGACAGCGCGCGCGTTTGCTTTGCTGTTCAATCGCATGGTTCGCCTGTTCGGTCACATCATTTGCCCGAATCTCATCGTCTCCGAATCCGCGCTAGAATGGCCCCTGCACGATTTGTATTCCGCGCGTGAGTTGATTCAGATGATCCCAATTTCAGGAATGGATGTGTATCGAGATGTTATGCAGGCTAACTCTTGGGTTGCGGAATTCGTACCGCAAAGTTCACTTTGCGATAGTCGCGCCAAAACAGCGACTGACCCCAGAGGGGCGCTTCGCGGAGTCGCTACTACAATTAAACGTTTTTTTGAATTTCCCCTTCGCGGCAAACTCGGAGACTACTTTGAATCATGGGAAATGACCCGCAAGATCGCCCGCTTCTCCAATCAACCCGGCTTCGGCGAAGAGACCATCTTCACCGCCGAAGTTTGTCAGGGAAACTTCCATCATCATCGAAAATGGACTCATGAACTATTTCAAGAGAAACTGAATGCTCTCACTCGACAACATGAAACGAGCAAAGAGAGAATTAGAGAATTCGTGTAAATCCGTGTAATTCGTGGCTAAGAAATGACCCAAATCCTCCTCGGTCAATCCTACTACCTGCGCTTCGACCCGAAACTGTGGGAAGCGATGCAACCCTATCCGCCGTTGGGCACGTTGTACACCGCGAGTTGGCTCCGCCAGCACGGATACGAAGTCGCGCTGTTCGACGCCATGCTCGCCGAGTCGGAGGAGGAGTGGGCGCTCGCGCTCGATCAACACAAGCCACGCTATGCGATCATTTACGAAGATAACTTCAATTACCTCTCCAAGATGTGCCTCTTGCGGATGCGCGAAGCCGCGTTCAACATGATCGGCATGGCAAAGTCGCGCGGATGCGTCGTCATCCTCTGCGGCGCGGACGCGACCGATCACTTCAAAGAGTATCTTGCCAATGGCGCAGACTACTGCATCCTCGGCGAAGGGGAGGAGACGTTGGTCGAGTTGCTGGATCAACTGTCGGCTGGAAAAGATACGGGGCAGATTGTTGGCGTTGCTTCAAGTTACACGTTACAAGTTTCGCGTCGTCCGGATATTACGAATTTGGACAAACTCCCATTTCCTGCGTGGGATTTGGTCGACATCGAAAAATATCGAAGCCTGTGGATGAAACATCACGGATATTTTTCGATGAACATAGTCACCACGCGCGGCTGTCCATATCACTGCAATTGGTGCGCCAAACCGATCTGGGGTCAGCGTTACAACTCGCGCTCGCCGGAGAATGTGGTTGCCGAGATGAAATGGATCAAGGAAACGTTCGCGCCCGATCACATCTGGTTCGCGGATGATATTTTGGGATTGAAGCCGAAGTGGATCGAAAAATTCGTCGACATGGTGATCGAAGCCAACGCAGCCATTCCGTTCAAATGTTTACAGCGCGCGGACTTGGTCAACGAGAAGACCGCGCCTGCGCTGGCGAAGGCAGGATGCAAAACGGTATGGCTTGGCGCAGAGTCGGGTTCGCAAAAAATTCTCGACGCGATGGACAAGGGCGACACGGTGGATGAGATTTACAACGCCGCGCGTTTGTTGAAAGCGAATGGGATCGAGGTTGGATTCTTCTTGCAGTTCGGCTACCCCGGCGAAACGTGGGACGATGTGCAAAAGACTTTGAAGATGGTGCGCGAATGTTCACCCGATGACATCGGCATTTCGGTGTCGTATCCTCTGCCCGGCACGAAATTCTACGAGCGCGTGAAATTGGAGTTGGGCGAAAAACAAAACTGGGTCGACTCGGAAGATCTGGCGATGCTCTATCGCGGTCCATTCCCAACGGAGTTTTATCGCGTGTTGCATGGGCTTGTACATTACGAGTTCCGCGCGTGGAAGGCTCTGCGCCAGCCGTCCCTGCGCGGGCTGGTCAACATTCCGCGCAACCTTGCAGGGCTTTTGCGAAGCGAAGCGAAGTTGAGGAGTTATTTATGAGCGATGGCGCGTTCGAAACCATCGCCGAAGCCTTTTCGCGCACCGCGGAAAAATACGACGCCTTCGCGGAAGATCATCCGAACCAAACGCGGGGACAGTCATCCCTATCGGAATGATTCTACATTTTTATTATGAGCATGGAAGAAAGGCTGGAATTGTGAGAGAATTACCGAAAATTTTCAGGAGAGTACATGAAGGCTTTTGGGCTTTCGCTGGATGGCGAAATCGAAAACACGCGCGAATCAAAGATGAAACATGCGCGGATCGGCGCCCTGTTCGGGCTGGTTGCCGGTATGGCGTTTGCCGTTGCCGCGTCAGGGGTGGATTTGCTTTTGCATCGCGATCTATCGCTTGGGTTCGAATTTGATTTTCTTTTCACCTACGGGCTGATCGTTAGCGCGGTGTTGACCGTTGTCGGTTTTGTGACGTGTTGGGCTGTTGAAACCTGGCGCGGGTTGGCGTACGGAGCGCTTGCGACAAGCTCGATCGTCTTGGTCGGATCGTTGTTGCAATCCAGCGAGGCGACCGCGGGCATGAAGGTCATCGCGCTGGCGTTCACCCTCGTGCCGGTGGCGGCGCTTGCCCTGCCGCTCGCGTGGGCTCTCCGCTGGTTGACCGAAAAGTATGCGCGCGCGCGTCTGGGGCGTTTCGCGATGTTGAAGGGCGCTTTACTTGTAGTTGCAACATTCGCATGCAGCGCGGCGGGCGGATGGTTCATGCGGATGCCTCCGCGCGCGGTGGAGGCTGTCCACTTTTTGGATGGAATGATCCAAATCGCGTCAGATCATGAAGATAACGCGTTGCGTCAGGTGGCTGGGTTTGACAATCACCTGAACGCCAACTACAAATTATATGAAACTCCATCGACCAACTCAACCGAGGGGTTTGACGTCACAGCCGAGTATGAGGATGGATATCGTTTTTCATGCACGGTGGTTGTCTTCCCGGGACGCGACCCGTATTTGTCTGCGTGCAAAGGGAAAAAATGACCGGGCTTGAAAAAGTGTAGTCGTCATTCTCTTGAAAAAAGTGTAGTCGGCGTTCTCTAACGCCGACGGCGCGTTAAAGTATCTGCTCTACACGCGTACATATTTTTGCGAGATGGCTTAGTATTACAACGCAAGGTTGATTGTTACGCTGGCAAACCGTCCACGAATAAAAGCCGCGAATGCTCGAATGGACGGCGCCAATTCGTTTCTTCGTGAAAAACTTGTCCTGAGCCTGTCGAAGGATTCGCGGATGGTTGGGGCGTAAGATATAGCGTCATTCCTGACTTTGCGCTGTAAGGTTAGATCGTAAACAGATAGATCGCGGCAAACGCAAGCGCGATGCCAATGACTTGTTTGTGAGAAATACGTTCCTTGAGGATCAGCCACGCGAGGATAACTGTCGCGCCTGGGTAAAGCGAACTCAAAATCGAGGCGATGTCTAACCTACCGGCTTTGCTGGCGAGGATGAAAAAGAAATTTCCGCCGAGGTCGAGCGCGGCGTTGATGCCGACCACGCCCCACGCATCGCGCGGGACGTGGAACGACTCGCGCCGCGCGAGGACGATGGCGAGGACGAGAAGGGTACCGGCGAGGCGCGAGAGGATGAGGGGCCACAACAGGGCATTGGCGTCGCTGGCGGCGTTGTGAATGAAGATGAAGTACGCGCCAAACCCCACCCCGGCGAGGATCGGGAATTTCAAATCCGAGAGTTTGCCGATGTGGAATCCGCCGTCGCCTTGCGAGATCAGCCAGACTGCCGCGAGCGCGAGCGCGAAT
>JAJTXU010000149.1 GCA_021462845.1 Anaerolineales bacterium | reverse complement strand
TCAGAATAACCGTGAATGGTTGACACGTAGTGACGACTTTAGTCGTCTTGTTACTGCTAAAAAGCGACTGAAGTCGCTACTACGCTGTCAGGTAATATAGGTTACTCTGAATAAGAAGAACTTGCCCCCTTGTGTTCGGAATAGGCTAACCTTTCTCAGGGTATTGCGTCACGCCATCCACCAGCAGTTCATGGCGCCAGGTTTCCATGGTTGCCATGCCGCCGAACCGCTCCAGTTGATACAAAATATGGAGCGAGCATTGTTTGCCATCGATCTTGAATGGGAAGTCCATATCCTCTCCGCGCGGCAGAGTCCGGTGCAAGATTTCCCGGTTATCCACCGTAGTGACAACCTCCCCAGACATGGTCTGGCTGACTTGAACGGTATGGGGCGAACCAACGACGACTCGCCAATTTGTGATCATGCGAAACTCCTTTCTTGTTCCATGTTCAACGGGCGAATTCAGGTAATTCTCCTGCGAGGGTTGCAAGCATGCGAGCGAGATGATTAAAAGCGGCTTGATTGTCGGGTCCAAGATTCTGCTTCACGATCTCTTTCCACGCGTATAACTCGACCACCTCGTAGAAGCCGGGCTGGGCAAAGATTTTCTCAGGGGCTTCGGTAAGTACTTTGAGCCACGCATCCTTCCACTGATCGTCCACGACCATCCTGCCCTCAATGATCTCATGGTGGATGTTGATCTCATTGATCCATTGCAATGCTCGTTCTTCCTTTTGTTTCTTGTTCATTCTTACCTCGGTAAGTCTTGCGCTGTTGGCGGACAGTTCGATGTGCCAGGCAAATCGCGCCGCCGCAGCGCAACTACGGCGAAACAGGTTCAACTGCGCAACTCTTACTCATAAACTGGGGGCGCGCTCAGGTCAATTTGCGTAACCAATTGGGCGATACAAAAGCCCATCGGTGAATTTAAAAACGCCTCCGCACGCCTTACATTCGATTTCAGGCTCAGCGTCCCTCTCGTGTGGGTTGTCGGGCAACGTCGCCCGCGTAGTCTCATCACAGAGCGGGCATTTGATCTCGATGATCGCCAGCCTGCCCTTGACATTCTCCGTTTGATTTACGTTCATCGAACACTCCTTTCCTGGGAATCACCTAAAGCGCTCTTAGAGAGTGTTCCTTAACTTCTTTTTTAGACACGGACGCCACGGATTTCACTGACTGCCGCTGCTTGGCGCGGCGTCACGGAAAGAGCCTTTAAAAAATTGCCTTTTTTCCGTGTGCTCCGTGATACCCGTGTACAAAAGAACGAATTAAGAAACAGTCTCTTAATTGGGATGCTTGATCAGCGCAACCACCAACCCGGTAACGGCGCTTTTCAAGTCTCCTAAATGCTTCCGCGAAAAATCTGCCTTCGACATGGGAGGAAGATTCTGCGAGAGGAAGTAATCCTGTATCCCTTTGATGAAGGTATTTGGATTTTGCTCTACAGATTTCACGACGGGCGCGTTCCATTCGCCTTCGTGAACGAGATGGATCTCCGCGTCCGGGATCCCCACCGCGCGGCGGACACTGCTCATCCATTTTTCTTCGGAAGAGGTATCGATCATCATGTCGACTGCCCGATCCTCGGCGCGCGCGAAAAACGCATAGATGGAATTTTGGTTAGACATGGCATCTACTCCTTTGAGTAAGTTAGTTATGAAAAACCGATTCGCGGAAACTGATAATCTGTTTTAGTTCGACTTATGTTTGATCTCCTCCTTTATGTATGTTTCGATCTCCCAATACCGTTCGGGGTGGATGAAAATATAGTCAGGCGCATTTGCCAGAATATCCATCCACAATGGCTTTTGTTTCTCGTCTATGGCTGGCTTACCTTCCACCACATGGGCGGCGTTGATGACGTCGAGCATCGCGCCAGCCAAACTTTTCTTTTGTTCCTTGTCCATAACATTCTCCTGTTGTTAACGACCTGCGAGTAATGGCTAAACTCCCAATTCGGATGCGCATTAGCAATAATCAGCGCTTCACGAAAGTTCAGGCGACAGTTCGATGACGCAGTGGCGTTATCGTGTCGCCTGCCTTGACGCAGTGCAACTGCGTCAAGAACATGTTTTCAGACGCGCATTCGCAATAATCAAGAACGATTCTCTGACTCACTCGAAATACTACATCTTCGCCCTGTTGATTACATGTGTCATTTGTAATAAAAAATCCCCGCCGTTTGTTTGGCGGGGATTTGGTATTGAGTTTCAGTCTGCGATGGCAGGCGCGACCGTTGGGATGTTGTCTTTCAACTCTTTGCGCGGGGTGAAGATGGCGGCGATCCACCCTAGCACAGCGGCGGCGAAAGCGATCGCGAAAACGAGGTGAATGGCATTTGCCATGGCGAGGCGCGCGCCAGACTCGACGACTCCGCCTGAACTGGAGAGGGGGTCGAGGAGTTGGGAGATCAGGCTCACATCCAGACCGGAAGCGTTTAGGTTGGCGGCGAGTCGCGCGCTTAACGCGGCGCCCATCACGCTGACTCCCAACGTCCCGCCCATCGAACGGCTGAATTGAAGCGTCGAGGTGGCGGTCCCAAGATGACGCCGTTCGACTGTTGTTTGCACGGCAATCACGTACGCGGGGATGGAAAGCCCCATGCCCATGCCCATCAGGGTGACGAAGACCATCACGAAAATACGGTTTGCGTCCGCGCCATAAAAGGCAAGCAAAGACGCGCCGATTAAAAATATGCTCGTGCCAATGACGCTCAAGCGGCGATAGCCGACCTTCAACAAAATGCGCGAGCCAAAAATACTACATGCCACCCAGCCGAGCAGCATCGGTGTGACGGTAACGCCCGCTTGCGTGGGGCTTGCGCCCAGCACCGATTGCACAAAAAGCGGAATGAATGAGATTGTGCCGAACACTGCCCAGCCGGTGAACAAGCCGTGCGATGTGGCGGTGGAAAAAAGTCTATCGCGAAACAATGCCAGCGGCAGGATCGGGTCGGCGGCGCGGCGCTCCACTTGAAAGAGAATCACAAAGAGAATAACCGCAGACGCGATGAAAACCCAGCCTTGGGATGTGCCGAGTTCCATTAACCCAAGCAAGAGCAGGACGACGCTTGCCGATAGCAACGCCGCACCGGCATAATCCACGGCGGGTCTTTCGTGACTGTATGCCTGGTCCCGCCACGCGAAAGCCACCAACGCCCCGGCGATCAGGCCGGGAAACACGTTGATGTAGAAGATCCAATGCCATGAAAGTTGATCCACGATGAAGCCGCCCAACAGCGGACCCGCCACCGACGAGACGCCCCACACGCCGGAAAATACTCCCTGCATTTTGGTGCGTTGCTCGAGCGAGAACATTTCGCCGATGAGGATGAACGCCAGCGGCATGATTCCGCCCGCGCCGATCCCTTGCAACGCGCGCGCCAGAATCAGTTGCGTCAATGTGGTTGCCAATCCGCACAGCACAGAGCCGATGAGGAAAAGCGCCATCGCAAAGACATATAACTTACGCCTGCCGTAGATATCTGACAGTTTTCCGTACAGGGGAACGGTGGTTGTAGACGTGAGCATGAACGCTGAGAAGACCCACGAGTAATTTTCCAGCCCGCCCAGTTGACCGACGATGGTCGGCATGGCGGTGGCGACAACGGTGGATTCCATCGACGCGAGGAACAGGCTGAGCATGATACCCACCGTGACGAGAATGATGCGATTGCGCGACATGTTTTCCTTAGTTGGGTGAATTCGACACAAAGCCTCGACGGGCTTTGCGCTGGTAATCATACCATGCGAATTCAAGCCGTAAGCGCAGTTGTATGCCTGAGGCTTTCTTAAAGTTACCCCGATTCTTTTTTGTACATATCTTTTGTTTTATTTCCCCTTCAACGGCTTGAACCCCTCGCCCAACACCTCGTGCGCCGCGCCGATGACGAGGAACGCGCGCGGGTCACATTCATTGACAATGGCTTTGAGCGTGGACACCTCCGCGCGGGTAATGACGCAATACAGCACAGGGCGATCAGCCTTGGTGTACGCGCCTGAGCCTTCGAGAACGGTCACGCCGCGTTGGAGTTCATCCAACACGCGCTGGGCAATCGCTTCCGATTCGGAGGTGACGATCATTGCCGTGCGGACGGTGCCTCCGCCTTCGAGGGTCGTTTCGGCGACGAGTCCGCTCACGTATAACGCGATCATCGCGTAGAGGGCTTGCTTCCAGCCGAACACAAACCCCGCGCCGAGGATGACCGCCGAATCCACGAAGAGGTAACTTTGCGTGATGGGAATCCCGCGCCAGTTGTTGAGGATGCGCGCGAGGATGTCCGATCCACCGCTGGTGCCGCGCGCGCGATAGATTAACCCGTAACTGATTCCGCTGACGATGGCGCCGTAGAGGGTGTTGAGGAAAATGTCGCCCCGTAGATCGCGAATCAATGCCGCGCCAGCCCCGCCCGTCGAGAAGAGCGGGGTGTTCGGCAATATGTCAATGAACATGGAGTACGTAAAAATGGCGACGGCGGTCCGCAATGCGAAGCGATGTCCGCCGAGAAAACGCCATCCCAAAATGAACAGCGGGATGTTGCCGATGAGGATCATCAAACCGATCTGCCAGCCCGTGAAGTGATTGATCAACTGCGCGATGCCGCTCACGCCGCCCGAGGCGAGGTTGGCGGGGATGAAGAACGCGCGGAGCGAGAACGCCTGAATCAACGTGGCGAGGATGATGAGGAAATAATCGCGGAGGGTAGGGATGTATTTTTTCATTTTTTGTTATTCGGTGGTCGAGTAGTCCTGAGCGAAGCGGAGCGAAGACGAAGGACGTATCGAGACCACCACGCCGTAAAGTATTTTTGTTACAAAAGTTTGTATACGTATTGGTGGTTTCGATACGTGGCGCTTTCAGCGCCACTACTCAACCACCGAAGCTATTATGGAATTTCCACCCCTGCCAACTTCTCGATGACACCGACCACCGCCGAGTTATCGAGTTCGCCCATGCCGGCGTCGATCATCTGTTGAAAAAGTTTGGTGTTTTCTATCGTGGACGAGATCGGAATGTCGTATTCCTTCGCGGTCTCCATGACGATCCGCAGATCTTTCAACTGCATGCGCGACTTGAAGCCGGGGTTGCGGTTGCCGTCGAACAAACGCGGCGGCTTCACGTCGAGCGTCCAGCATTGCGCCGCGCCGCCTTTGATCGCGTCCACAACTTTGCGCGGATCAACTCCCGCCTTCTTTGCAAAGACAAGCAGTTCTCCCATCGCCACCATCTGCGCGGCGACCATGATCTGATTCGCGGCTTTTGCCACCTGACCGGCGCCCGCCTCACCGACGTGTGTGACTGTTTTGCCCATCGCGAGTAGTACCGGCATGACGCGCTCCAGCGCGGACGAGTCGCCGCCGACCATGATGGTGAGCGTGCCGTTCCTCGCGCCGATATCGCCGCCTGAGACGGGCGCGTCGAGCGCGAACACATTCTTCTCTTTCAACGTCTCCGCGATCATGCGCGCAGACGCGGGTTTGATGGTGGAGTTATCCACGTAGATCAATCCGGCGCGCGCGCCGTCGATGATTCCATTTTCGCCAAGGACCACCTGCTCCACGTCCGGCGAATCAGGCAGGTTGGTGAAGACCACATCCGCTTGTGAGGCAACTTCACTGGGGGATGAGGCGGCGGTCGCGCCTTCTGCCACAAGTTCATCTACGGCGGCGCGTGAACGGTTGTGTGCCACCACGGGGAATCCCGCTTTCAAAATATTACGGGCGATGGACTTGCCCATCAATCCCAATCCGATGTATCCGACTTTGAGCATTACGACTCCTTTTCACAGCGAGGGTTTTGAAATTATACCCTTGGAAGATTCGCGGAGGCTGGCACGGATCAGCGTAAAAGCGAAGAGCCTGCCCCTTGAGGAGGAGAGGCAGGCTCAGGCTGGGAGAGACGCGGGAACGCGTCATCCTTTTATTTAATTTCGTACGTCACGTTCACGGTCACCACGAAGGTCAATTGTCCGGGCGCGATCGGCACTGCCGCCGCTTCTGAATCGCCGCCACCGCCGCCGCCGCGCCCATCATACAAAGGATAGGGTTGGTTATCGACGAACGTGATGGTCTGAATTTCGCCGAGCGAAACGCCAGCCACCGAGGAAAGTTCCTCCGCCTTGGATTTGGCATCGGCGAGCGCGTCAGCGCGGGCTTGTTTGAGGGCTGAGTCCTTATCCGCCACGTCGAACTGGATGCTGTTGACCGTGTTCGCGCCGGCGGTCACGACCGTATCGAGTAATCCGCCGAGTTTGCTCAGGTCGCGGATCGTCACGTAGACAGTGTTATCCACCGAGTAATACTTTTCGCCGGTGGGGGTGCCGGTCAGCGGATCGTACTTGTCGAACGGATAGATGCTAAAGTTGGTCGTGCGGATATCCTTGGCGTCGATGCCGAAGTTGGTGAGCGCATCGATCATCTGCTGGGTTTGGGCATTGTTTGCCTGCACCGCTTCAGAAGCGGAGGGCAGTTCGGTATGCACGCCCAGATAAATGTAGGCGATATCCGGCACGAGGTTGGCTGTGCCAGAGCCAGCCACGCTCAACGTGCGGTTCGGCGCGCTACTGCCGTTCACGGCGGGCGCAACCCCGCACGCGCTTACAACAAGAGCCAGCAAGGCAAGTGTTGCAAATACAATGGTTTTGGTTTTCATTTTTATGCTCCTTGTTTGATAATTACCAATAGAAAGACGCTTCACGCGCGCGAAAGTTCCCGTTCGCATCTTGAATTTTATCCGCTTTGCCTGTACAATCCTTGTACATTTGTTCTATGCCGATCAACTACCAGGAAGTCTTCGCTCAAATTCAATCCATCGGCGCGGGCGCAAAAGAGAGACGCAAGAAGAAAGAGGAGGCACAAGCCCAAGCGCGCGAACTGTTGGCGACCTTCGCATCTCAACTGGATGCGCTCCGCGCCAAAGTGGATTCCGCCAAGGCGATAGACGCGAACGTCCGCTGTGCCTATCCATTGGATGAAAACCTCGATTCTTCCTTCGACGTTCAGCCTGTTTCTGTTTCCCCAACCCTCATCGCCGCCGACGGCTCGCAGATCAACCCCGACCGCCACGCCTCGGTGCAGTTCGGTCTGGTCAACGTCGGCGCGATCACCATGAAGTTGAATTCAGGCGAAGCGCCGCAAATCGCCACCGAAAGCGAATTGCTGTTCGGCGACGACCTCCTCCCCAACGGAATCCCCATGTCCGAAGGGATGGTCGCCCTCAAGCGCGATCTCGCCGAACGGATCAAACTCGATGAATTATCGAAACGGATCAAAGGCGAAGTAGTCACGTTCACCGACGGTCCCATCGAGTTGTGGGGAGCGAAAGGCGAAGACCCCAACTCCTACGAAGACTTCATCAAAAAATATCTCACCATCCTCTCGCGCTTGCAAACGCGCGGCGTGATTACTGCCGGCTACGTGGACAAACCCTCCGCCGACCTTGTCGTCCGTTTGCTTGAGATCATGATGGCAGATAACGAGCAGATACTGAAGTTGCGCGAGTACCATCCGTTGCGCGCCGTGAGCGACCGCTGGCTCTTCGGCGAAAAAGAGAATCCCCTGCTCAAGCCCGGTCATCGCTCGGCGGTGTTCAAGATCCAATCGAGTTCAGAGAAGCGATATACCGGCGTTCTCACGTTACATTTCTTCTATTTAAATGTCGGTACAGATGGACATCCGTGGCCCGTGCGAGTCGAAATCCCCAAATGGGTGGCGGAGGAAAAAGAAAAGTTGAATCTGCTTCACTCCGTGTTGGTCGAACAATGCAAAATGATGGGAAGCAAGCCTTATCCCTACTTACTTAATCGCGCGCATGAAATTGCCGTTGTAAAACATGAAGAGAAGCAGCAGATTGAGCAACTACTAACATTGGAAATTAGAAGGCAGGGTGAAGAACCCGACGATTCTTCAAGTAAACAAGTAGGGAAAAACTCCCTTGCCAGTGGCAGAAAGAGGTATGGAAAATGACAATAATCGAAATCGGACGCTTACTTCGCGCAGGGACAACAGGCTTCATCGCGGGATGCCGCGTGAATCAACTGGATGCCCCGTCGTTTGGAGCGTTAGTCCGCGCACCGCTGAGCGACACGTACCAGATCTTCGGCATCATCCACGATATTCACATTGACGACGATGGGCTGGTGCGTCAACTCGTCACGGCGGATAATGTCAGTGACGAGGTGATGAAAGATAACCGCGAGCGCAGAATCGTCCCCGTGGAAATGTCCGTGCTGGCGGCGGGATACGAACAGGATGGAAAAATCTTCCATCTTCTGCCGCCGCGTCCGCCGTTGAGTTTGGATGTGATCTATAAGTGCGACGATAAGGACATTGCGCGCTTCACCGAAAAGTTCGGATATTTCAGGCACATCTTGAATAATCAGGAAATTCCTGTGGGTGAAGTGGTCGCCGCGCATATTTTGCAGGCACAGTCCGCGCACAAGGATAAGAGTTGGCAAGAGCGGGCGACGCATGAAGTCATCACGTTGTTGCGAGATGATTACCCAACGCTTATGACAGTGTTAGGTGCTTTGGCAGATGTTGCGTGAAGATAATCCCGAAGGGATGGCAGGATTCTAGAGAGAGAGTTGAAAAAAAGTTTATAAATCGCGAAGCGATGACATAGGCTGACAATCTATGACACCCCTTCGGGGTTGGGACAAATTGATCGGCGGGTTCTATAATCGTTTCATCCCTTCGGGATTGTTGTAAAACAATGTCATTCTGAGCGACCAAGGGAGTGAAGAATCTCATGCCTTTGTGTGGAGTCTTCAAACGAGAGGAGAGATGCTTCGCTCCGCTCAGCATGACATAATTGGAGAATGAGTATGGAACAACGAACAAAAATTGGTTATCTAGTTGGCGGCGGATTAAAAGAAAATTTTCGCGTGAGGCTCACGGTTTCTCCGCAAGAGATTCAGGAGGGAGCGTTCGTCGTCATCCAATCAGGCGAGTGGAATTATTATGGCATCGTCACGGACATCGTCCTCGGCGCGACGGACCCGCGCTTTGCGGATGAGCAGATGGAAGGACGATTCCCGTCGCACATTTCGAAGGCGCTGCATGGACAGACGCTCTACGCGAATCTCGAAGTGCTGCCGAATCTCATGTTGGAGGTGGGACCCGAGTTGGGGACGTCCGCGTATAAAGATTGGCGCGGACGAATTGACGCGGGGCTGAAAGATGAGCCGCGCATATTGCCCGTCAAGAATGTGCCGCCGCATCACGCGCAGGTCTTTCTGGCGAACGAAGGCGACATCGCGGAGATCTTCGGCGACCCGAACGAGAAGGGCAACTTTGTGATCGGGTACACGCGCGAACAGGATCATCCCGTGTGCATTGACATGGAAAAGTTCGTGCAGAGATCGTCGGGTGTGTTCGGCGCGACTGGCACGGGCAAATCGTTCCTCACGCGGCTCGTGCTGGCGGGGTTGATGCACTACAACAAAGCCTCCGTGTTCGTGCTGGATATGCACAACGAATATGGTTTTGACGATGTGGCGTC
>JAJTXU010000148.1 GCA_021462845.1 Anaerolineales bacterium | reverse complement strand
AGCAAAGACGCCTACGAGCGATGCCTTGCGCTTTTGCCGGACGATCCGCTTTGGCATTACGGTTACGCCGACCTCTTGTGGGCGCATTATTATTTCGATTTGTATTCTCCCGGTCAGGTTGATACAGAAGGCGTTCTGCCTGCCGCGCTAAACTCGCTGCAAACCGCTCTCGTGCTCGACCCGGATCTACAACAAGCAAAAGATTTGTTGAATTTCATTAGTTACAGCGTTCCCGGTGCGGTTCAGCGAAACGATGATGGGACTTTCACCATGCTTGGGTTGACCGCCACACCTCTTGCGCCCACGCCTTTTGGCGGCTTACCAACGGAAACGCCTCTTTCGACCCCGGCGGCTGTTTCTACACCCCAGACTCCGCCCACGCCGACAGTTGGTCCCGCTCCCAGTCAGCCATCTTCATCCAGCAACGCGAACCCGCTGTGTGGAAGCGCGGCGATTTTGCCGTTGTTGTTCGGTTTGATATGGATGACGAAGCGTAAAATCTAAAAGCGCAGTATCAAGAACAACAAGTCGGTGGGATGATGCGTATTACCGCTCATCCCACCGACTTGCAAGTTGCAACTTGCAACTTGCAACTTGTAACCTATAACTCGTAACTTACTTGATCCCCGCGACCTTCAAACCATCATCAAGAATCGCCTTTACTTTATCGCCGTGAGTCGTCTCGCAGTACACGCGCATGATCGGCTCCGTGCCGCTGAAACGGATCAACAGCCAGCCGCCGTCTTCGAGTTTGAATTGGAAGCCATCCACCGTCACGAGTTCGGTCACTTTCAAGCCGCCGATGGTTTTGGGATTCGCGTCCAGAATTTTTTGCTCGCGTGTTTTTCGATCTCCCGAAAATGGAGTGTCCACGCGGTCGTAAAAATGTTCGCCAACCTTATCGAACAGCATCTTCAATAATTCAGTGGGCTTCTTTCCTGTTTGCACCATGAAATCGAGAAAATACAGACCAGCCAGAATCCCATCGCGCTCGGGCACGTTGTTGCGGAAGGCGTAGCCGCCGCTTTCTTCGCCGCCGATCATCGCGTTCGTTTCGATCATCTTCGGCGCGACGTATTTAAATCCCACGCCTGTTTCGTGAACTGGCACGTTATAAATTTTCCCGAGTTTATTCAGCATTGTTGTCGTCGAAAGAGTCTTCACAATGTCGCCGCGCTCGCCGCGAATTTCAAGCAAGTACAACGCCAGCAACGCATATGCGCGCAATTGATTGATGAACTCGCCGTTCTCGTCGCCGAGTCCGCAGCGATCCGCATCGCCGTCGGTGATGAGCAGGACGTCGGCTTTGTTCGCCACTGTCGCTTTGAGTCCCACGTCAATGTTCGGGCGGATCGGTTCAGGTCGCTTCATTTCAGGAAACGACGGATTGCGTTCGTTATGGATCTCGATCACTTTCGTTTTGCCGCCCGCAAGCAAACGCGTAAACCAGCCCGCGCCGTTGCCCCACATCGCATCCATCATCACGACAAACCCCGCGTCCTTGATCCTTTGAATATCCACGAGTTTGTGGAGATTCTTGATGTACGCCTCGGAGGCGTCGAAGACGACGACTTTGCCGTCGCGTTTTGCATCCTGGATGGAAACCCGCTTCGCCTCCGACGGGGAGTCTGGGATCAACGCTTCGATTCTCGTCAACCCTTCGGGGTCTATCGCTCCGCCGTTCGGGTCGCGGACCTTGAAGCCGTTGTCGGTGGGCGGGTTGTGAGACGCGGTGATGTTAACCGCGCCGCACGCTTTTTTATCCACCACCGCATACGCAATGACCGGCGTGGGCGTCGCGCCGTCTGTGAGATACACATTCAAGCCGTTGCCCGCCAACACTTCGGCGACCGCCGCCGCGAAATTTTCAGACGCGAATCGTTTATCGTGACCAACGACGACCCACTTGCCGCCGAATCCCTTTTCGATGAGATACGATGCGAATCCCTGCGTGGCGCGGCGGACGTTATCGAACGTGTAGTCTTCGGCGATAACCCCGCGCCAGCCGTCTGTACCAAATGAAATTTTGTATGTCATGAGTCTCCCAAATTAAAATTAATGTTATAGAGCGAACTCTACGGCGTTGCAGTGACTGTCACTTCCAGCGTCGGCTCAGCCGTTGCTGAAATGGTTGGGCTGGGTTCGGGCGTCGCCGTCGGCGCGACATCCCCCGTCATCAAGATTTGCCACGCGATCTCAAGATCGCCCGATGCGACGACGGGAAATGCGGGTAAATTGTTGAGCGCCGAGTCGAGGCGCGAGATTGCCTGCGCCTGCGCTTCGTCACTCGATTGCGATTGCAACTCTGCCAACAGGTCGCGCGCCGATTGGACGTCCTCTTTTGCCAAGCCGAAATTACTCTGCGCGAGATACAGCCTTGCGCGGGCGAGCGTGTCCAGCGCGCGGGTCATCATCACTTCTTGATTCAACTTGACCAGCGTTTCTTCGTTGCTTTCATTCAATTGCTTTTCTAATTGACTTTGTATCTCTTCCAGTTTTTCAATGGAGGCGGTATGCGCCTCGATGGAAGTATCTATGCCGTCGAGGCGGCTGTTCACTTCGGCTAGTTGATTCTTCAAATCAGCCACTTCGTTTTCCAGTTGATCCACGCGGGCGCTGTTTTGCTCGACAGGGACGATGTATCTGTCCCGCAGGAGGGGCAAACCGAAATACAGCGCCGCGCCAATTCCGCCAATGACAATGAGGATGGCGATCAGCCTGAACAGCGCGCGGACGAACGAGCGCAGGGCGGCTCCTGCCCGCGAGCCGAAGGATGGCTTCTCATCGGCAACGGGTGTTTCTTTTACAGGCTGGCTTTTTTCGGGAAATTGAACATCTTCTTCCATGGGAACGATCGCGTTGGATTGCTCATCAAGTTCGTTCGCCTCCAACGTGGATTCGATGCGCGAGAGTAATTTCTTGTTCACCCCTTTCACTTTAAGAAGCGTTTCGACCGAATCGAATGGACGCGCCGCGGCTAGATCGTCTGCGAGTTGGCGGTTGATGCCGGGGATTGTGGTTAGTAAATTGGGGTCTGCCGAGTTGAGGAAGCGTAATAACTTTTCCATAGGTCGCCTGAAAAAAACCGAATTTTGCTTGAAGTGATTTCGAGATTATATCATCCGTAACGAAAAACTCCGAAGCGTGAGCGCTTCGGAGTTTGGTTTATTCTTGCGTCAACCAGCGTTTGGCTGATTCGATATCGTCAAAATATTTGAGAGGTTGACCGGTGATCATCGTGAGCAGGTCGGCTAGTTTTTGTTTTATGCCGGTTACGCCGAGAACAGCCGTTTTCTTCACATAGGCTTTGGTCGCGGCGGAAGCCGCATTCATAACGGGGAGCAGGTCGGCGTCCACGTTGGTGTCGCGCATATCGGTAAGCACCAGCACGGAGTTTTGCGGCTGGGCTTTTACAATTTCCTGCACTTCTGCCAGTTCCGCTTTCACCGCCGCGGAATTGTAGAACAGTTGTGAAAAGTCCTGATACAAGATTTTCTTGCCGTTGTATTCGATCCATTCAGAACGCATGTTAATCTCCAGTCTCTTTCTGGGTTTTGGAACGAGAGGCGGAAGTAGACGCCATGCTCTCAGTCGTTTCCCGTTTGTTTTTGTCTTCGGAGCGGAGGGCAAGGAAGGTTGCTACCGCGCCAGCCAGTTCCCATGCGCCGACGCCGAGGAAGCGCACGGGCGCGAGTTGCGTGACGACAACCAGTGTGAACACGGTGAACGTCACACAGCGGAAGGGGACCGTCCATTTGTAGAATTGCTTTACGTCGTTCAGCGCGGCGAGGATGTAATAGGCACCCATGTTGAACGAAGCCATCGCGGAGGCGGTCATAAAAACGAGCGTGTAATCCCCGGCGGCGCGCGAGGCGCGGTCTAGGGTGGTGAAGCCGAGGAGCGATAAAAGCATCTCAGGGCGGACCAGGCCGACCAGTCCGAGAAGAAGCGCAAGGAGTCCGAAGATGAAAATTGTCCAGCCGGAAGCGTCCCGAATCTTGAATTTTGTCTGCATAAATTTTCCGTGCTGTGAATTATACCGGCGATTTTTTTGCGAGCCTCGACAAATTTGTTTGGCTCGCCTATACTCCGAATATCTCTTACGGAGGATGTGTGTCGAAATATCAGGTGGTGGTGGCTGGGAATATCGGCGTGGGCAAGACCTCGCTCACGGAGCGGATCGGTTCGCGCCTTGGCTGGTGGACTGGGTACGAGTCGGTGGCGGATAACCCGTATCTGGCTGATTTTTATAGCGATATGCGTTCGTGGTCGTTTCATTTACAAGTGTTTTTTCTCGGTCATCGCGCCGATCAGTATCTCGAAGCCGCGCGCGACCCGCGTTCGGCGATCCTTGATCGGAGCGTTTATGAAGATTTCCATATTTTTGCGCGGGCGTTGCATCATATGGGTGATTTTGCCGAACGCGATTATCTGGCGTATCGCCGCTTGTTCGACCTGGTGATGAACAGTATGCCGCGCCCGAACCTGCTTATTTATTTGAAGGCGCCGGTCAATGTATTGATGGATCGCATCCGCCGCCGCGCTCGCGGAATGGAATCTGGCATTACGCCGGAATATCTATCTTTGCTCGATTCGTTCTACGACGAGTGGCTGGGCGCGTTCGATATGTGCCCGGTGCTTACGATCCGCACAGACGATTTGGATTTCGTTCACCAGCCCAGGCATTTGGATACGGTCGTGGAGCGGATTCAGAATAAACTGTCGGGTAAGGAAGTGGTCGAGTTTTGAAAGCGCTGAAACTCCAAAGCGCTTTCGGTGTTTGTGCTTTCGCGCGAAATTATTTATCTTATGAATGAATCTCTAAAAACAACCAATCTATCCGCCAGCCTGCTGACGCGGATTCCGCTGTTTTCTCAACTTCCCTTCGATGAGTTAAACCTGCTTTTAAACGCGCTGGACCGGGTGCGTTTGAACTCGGGCGATATTTTGTTCAAGGAAGGGGAGCTTGCGGAGCACCTGTATATCGTGGCGCGCGGACAACTTGAGATCAATATGGCTTCGGGGACCGCGAACGAGCTGATCCTCAACGTTATTAATGAAGGCGAATACCTCGGCGAGATGGGAATTATCATGCCCGGTGGGAGGCGCACGGCTGGCGCGCGGGCGCGGGGCGATGTCTTGTTGCTCAGTATGAGCCGCACGCAATTCCAGGAGTTGTTACAGAGGCATCCCGAACTGGCGAATGCGATGGTCAGCGTATTAAGTTCGCGCCTCGATAACACCAATGTGCAGACCTTCCGCGACTTGACCGAGAAAAACCGCCAGTTGCAAACCGCGTACGACGACTTGAAAGCCGCGCAGGAGCAATTGATCGAAAAAGAGCGCCTCGAAAAGGAACTTCAAGTTGCCGCGGAGATTCAAATGTCCATTCTTCCGGATGTATTGCCATCGCCGGACGGATACGATTTCGGCGGGCGGATTTTGCCGGCGCGCCAGGTGGGAGGCGATTTCTACGATGTGTTTGAACTTGGCAACGGGAAGATGGGAGTTTTGATCGGCGATGTTTCGGATAAGGGCGTTCCTTCCGCGATCTTCATGGCGAGGGCGCACGCGCTCATCATTGCAGAAGCAGATAATTCGACATCGCCCGGCGCGGTGTTGCGCATGGTCAACGAACACATTACCCGTCTTGAAAAATCCACGCAATTTGTTACTGCGTTATATGGCGTGCTGGATACCGCTACAGGAGAATTTTCTTACGCCCGCGCCGGGCATGAACCTCCATTGTTGATCGGCGAGCGCGGCGATATCCATCGTTTGCCTCACGAACCCGGCATGGCGCTCGGGCTGTGGGAAGATATGCTGTTGGATGAAAACAGCATCCGCTTGGCGAAAGGTTCGCTGCTGGTCATGTTCACAGACGGCATGACCGATTGCCGAGACCCGAACGGTGTTCCTTTCGGACTCGAACGAATTAAAGAGACAATGAAGGAATTGCGGTCGCTTCCCGCTCAAGCGGCGTGCGACCGCCTCTTCAGCACGTTGATGGATTATCAAAACGGGGCAAAACAAGACGACGATGTGACGCTATTGGCGATCCACGCGAAATGATAAGAGGCCGGAGAACCCGGTCTCTTGCTTTTATTTTTCAGGCTTTTTCCAACGCCTGTTTGATATCCTCGATCAAATCAGACTGGTGTTCCAAGCCAACTGACAAGCGGATAAGAGCCGGGTCAACCTCCAATTGCGAGCCGACTACCGATAGGTGAGTCATCGCGGCGGGGACTTCGATGAGCGACTCGACGCCGCCGAGCGATTCGGCGAGCGCGAAGATTTTCGTCGCCTCCACGACGCGAATCGCCGCTTCCTTTCCGCCTTTGACGATGAACGAGACCATGCCTCCACCGTTTTTCATTTGGTGTTGCGCAACTTTTTGCTGAGGATGACTCGTGTGGAAAGGATAAATAACTTTTTCAACTTTGGGGTGATTTGCCAGAAAGTCAACGATCGCCATCGCGTTTTCATAGTGACGTTCCATGCGGAGGGGGAGGGTCTTGATTCCGCGCAGGACGAGGAAGCAATCCATCGGACCCGGCACCGCGCCGACCGCGTTTTGCAAAAAGTAGAGTCTGTCGGCAAGTTCTTTATCTTTGACAACGACTGCGCCGCCAACCACATCCGAGTGACCGCCGAGGTATTTCGTCATGGAGTGGACGACGATGTCCGCGCCGAGTTCAAGCGGACGCTGTAAGTATGGTGTGGCGAAGGTGTTGTCAACGACGAGAAGCGGTTTGTTTGCATGCGCGTGGACGATCTCTGCGACGGCGCGAATATCGGTGATGCGCAAATATGGATTCGTCGGCGTCTCCAGCCACACGAGGCGCGTGGAGGGAGTCAACGCGTCAGCGACCGATTCGGGGTCGGTGGTGTCGGCAAATGTAAAGTCGAGGTTGAAGCGGCGGAGGATCTTGTCGAAGAGGCGGAAGGTGCCGCCGTACACGTCATTGCCTGCCAGCACGTGCGCATCCACGCTCAAGAGACGAAGCACGGTGTCGGTCGCCGCGAGACCGGAGGCGAATGCCAGTCCGAATGCCTCGCCCTGAGCCTGTCGAAGGGAACCGCCTTCGAGCGCGGCGAGGCAATCTTGCAGAGCCTTGCGCGTCGGATTCATCGTGCGCGAATATTCATATCCTTGGCGCGGTCTGCCCACGCCGTCTTGCATGTATGTGGAGGTGAAATATACCGGCGTCATCACTGCGCCGTTGTTGGGGTCGGGTTCTTGCCCGGCGTGAATTGCAAGCGTTTCAAATTTCATTCGATCTCCTTTGTTGACCAGCGTCAATAAAATCATACAGGAAGAACTTGATTTGAGCAATGTTCGCGAAGAACTTAAATGGAGGGGAATGTCACGACGAGAAGGATTTGGTCTTATAATTCAAAAAAACTTGGATGAGGTGTCCTATGTCTGACGGTGTCTTTGAAGCTCTTCGTCCCTTTTTGAATGCGATCCTGATCGGCTTAGGTGGGGTTCTAATTGCGCTGATCGTTTCATGGGTGGTCAGCCATTTGTTAGCCCGCCCTATGGGATCCGTGTGGAGTCGATTCATCGGTAGTTTCCTGGCGCTTGCCATCGGAATCTGGACCGTGAAAGTGATTCTGGATACCACCGGTGCGGCGGGGTTGCTTGTGGTCATCGTGACGGCGATCACTGGCGCATTTGCCATCGGCTCCGAACGGATCGCCGGTGATCTGTTGGCGGGTGTCAGTTTATTTGTTGGGCGCACGTATAGCGCGGGCGACTACGTTGTCATTGCGGGGCGCGAAGGAAGGGTGGCAAATGTTTCTCTCTTTCTGACTACGTTGGAGACTGTGAACGGCGATGAGATTTACATCCGTAATGCGGAAGCCACCAACGGAACGATCGTGAATTATTCAGCGCATCCCGGTCACCTGATCTCTGTGAAGGTTCCCTTGCCGGTTAACCAGGATCTGAACGTGGCGGTGAATGCAATTCAAGAGGCGGTGATAGGTTTTGCCCCCGATCTTTCAGCCAAGTCGCTGAGTCAGCCGGCGGTCGTTGTGCAAACCGCGGAGGAAGGTTACTTCATTATTGAAGTTCGCGCGTATATGATCGATCGATTAGACGCGGGTCCCGAAATGACGCGCCTGTTCCTGCTGGCTGTGAACGCAATCAAAAAAGCGGGGTTAAGTTTGGAAGCCAACGCGTAGGAAGCCTCCGTGGCGCGCTTTCCATCTACACAAACAACGAGACGGGCGGGAAGTCGTTCGCCCATAAAGCTTTTCGTGGTCGCGCTGACCTCCACCATGCTCGCAACCGGCGGGTTTGGAACGCTTCCGAAGAATCCCGTCACCCGTGCGGTTCAAGAACAGATCAGTGAAAATTTTTCCGAGCCGTTTTTAGAACCGGTCAACGCGTATCTTGAAGAAGTCTCCGCGCCTACGATTGAATCAAAACCTCATCCGACGAATCGATCCATTGATCCTGTTGGTTGGATACTGGCGAGCATGTCCTCTGATACGCCCGAATCCTCACCACCCGCTTCTACTTCGACATTTACGTCTGTCCCCACATTCCCGAACACAGACACGCCCACAACTATCTCCAGCCTGACTTCAACACCGACTCGAACCGCAACTCCAACTGTCACGGTTTCGGCAACTTCTACCCCCGTTTGTCCGCGCCCGTCAACCACCCCGGCTGTTACGACATTCTTCAATCCCTCCGCGCTCACCATCGACGTCTACATGGTTGACCCCACTTGCAAACTTATCCTGTTTTTCACTCTTGGACCTAAACAATCCGTTGTTCAAGAAACAAGTATCGGGCAGTTCTGGTGGTTCATTGAATCATCGGCGGGGCGTCTTCTTGCCGACCACCTTGTTACATCAACAAATGAAAGCGTGGATGTATCGACTGGAGCCGTGACAATCGTAACGCCCACACCTACGCCGTTTGGCGGTTTGAGCATAAGCAATGTGGTTTTAACAGATGACATCTATGTATTTGGCACAACGATCACGCTCGCGCCGGGGCAGGAGTTCTATGTCTCCTATGATTATCAGGTATCGAGCGGTTCCTGTCCCACTTGTGGTGTTCAATTGGTTACCGGGCTGGGTTCTTCCGGCACGCACGGCGGAACCTGCGCCTACGACAATCTACCGGGCGCGGCGCCGGGGGCTTCTGGCACAGAGAGCGTCACACTTTTCGCGCCAACATCGCCTGGTACGTATGCGGTCGTCGTCGAATATCATCAGCGGGTTTCGTGCGGAGACGCGTTAGCAAACTATGGAACAGGCGTGGCTGTGTTCAAGCTGGTGATCGGGGAGATTGTCGTTCCCTCGGGCACATCCTGACTTGTTCGGGTTGCGAGCGCGTCAATTCTTATCATCGTTCCATTTTGATGTTGTAGTGATGAACTTTTACAAAATAATCTCGTAGGGCGCGTTCTCTTACGCGCCTGTTGGCGTTAGAGAACGCCAACTACACGGTTTTGTTAATTCCATCACTTTGCGATTTTGCGCAGTATTGTTGTCTTACAAGTCGCCCCTGAATACTTTATAGGCATGACTTACGCAGATCGAAAACCTTTTGCCGCGAATTTCACTAATTCACGCGAATTTCTAAAAAATTAGCGGAAATTCGCGTAATTCGCGGCTTGGTATTGGGGTTTTGCGTAAGTCCTAATACTTTAGTTTCCGCTAACTGGATTGGATAAAAGAAGGCGGTAATGGTGTAAAGCGTGGTAATCTTGTTTTGCGAACGAAAATTCCACAACACCATTACC
>JAJTXU010000147.1 GCA_021462845.1 Anaerolineales bacterium | reverse complement strand
TCCAAAATGCTGCCCAAGCTCGAAGATGGTTCGCGGCGCACCTGCCCGAGGCTTTCGCCTTGCTCACTACCCCTTTTTCCTGACTTTGGAAAAACCATAAGCCGGCGCAACCTCGCACTTGACCCGATTCCGTATTTGTTTTACCATTAGAATACAATTAAGAAACATAGTGTTTACAGCCGCGAGAAATCACTTCTCCGGTTTTATTCTAAACAGACGTTGAAGACCATTTGCGAGGAGGTGATGCCGACCCATCTTAAGAGAGCGTTGTCCGCCTGGTTGTCGTATCCGCCTGAGGATACAATCTTCAATACCTATAATTTTCGGAGGAGAAAGTAACAATGAAACGCTTACATGTTTTGCTTTCGGTGTTGGTGCTCTCAAGCCTAGTGTTTGTGGCTTGCACACCCAAAGCCCCTGCTTTTGAATGTACCGATACGATCGGCTGTGTGAATATCGCCCCCGGCGATCCTATTCACTTCGCCTATATTCAATCCGTCTCTGGCGCAACAGCCTCGTTAGGTGTGACGAATATGAATGGCGCTCAGTTAGCGATTGACGACAAGGGCGGCCAGTTGCTCGGCCACCCGATCCAATTCGACGGCGAAGATTCCCTCTGCAGCGCAGAAGGTGGTCAGGCCGCCGGCACCAAAATTGCTTCTGACCCGACAGTGGTCGCCATCCTCGGCACCACCTGCTCCAGCGAAGCCCGCTCGGCTATGCCGCTTATTGCTGACGCCGGCATGGTGATGAGTTCCTCGTCCAACACCAACCCCGATCTCACCAACCCCGATCACCCGGATCATCACGCTGGTTACTTCCGCACAGCGCACAACGATCTGTTCCAGGGTCGCATTGCGGCAGAATTTGCCTACAACGAACTCGGTCTCAGAAAAGCCGCGACTGTTCATGATGGCTCCCCCTATGCCGATGGCTTGCGCAAGGTTTTCGAGACAGTGTTCGCTGAACTTGGCGGCACCATCACCTCCTCTGAGGCGGTGAACGTTGGCGATACAGACTTCAAACCGGTGCTGACAACCATTGCGGCTGGCGGCGCGGAGATTATCTACTTCCCGATCTTTGAACCCGAAGGCAACCTGCTCGCTTCCCAGAAATGCGAAGTTTCCGGTCTTGAAAACACCGCATTGATGGGCGCAGACGGTCTGTTCACCTCCGGCTTCGCCGGTACAGCCGGTTCATGCTCGGTTGGTATGTACTTGTCCAGCCCGTATGTCGCTGGTGACGCTGGCGCTCAATTCCTTGAGAAGTACAAGGCGAAATTCGGTGAAGATCCCGCTTCCGGCTTCGGTCCTCACTCCTACGACGCGATGAATATCTTCTTCGCCGCGATCGAAAAAGTGGCTGTTGTCGATGAAGACGGCACCGTTCACATCGGCCGCCAAGCCCTGCGTGACGCTCTTTATGCGACCAAGGAATTCCCTGGTTTGACAGGCGCCCTCAGTTGCGATGCCAACGGCGATTGCGCCACCGGCGAAGCGCTTGCGGTATATCAGATCTCGCAAGCCATGGTCGACGGAAGCGAGAATCTCACCACCTCCACGCCGATCTGGCAACCGTAAGGGTTCCCGGTCGTGTAAGTTGCACGAAGTAGTTTTGAGCCGGGCGCGTTTCGATGCGCCCGGCTCTTTTTTATCAACGTCGCATTAGTTTATCCCCGCCGGGGAATTTATGATAGGCAGTGGAGTAATCGATCCGTATGCCGATCAATGGGAAAAGGCGGCGCGCCGAGGGTCGAATTTACCCGTGGGGCAATGAAAATCCATCCCTAGTCCGGCTAATTTCGATCACCATATCAACAAGCATTCGCCCGCCGGATCGACGATTTTCGGCGCGCAAAACCCTATTAGATTCTGACAAATGCACTATAATTGCGCATCAATTAGCCAGAAGAAAGACCATCTTTTTGAGGAGAAGAGCGTATGAGGCAGAGATTCTTAAACCGTATCAATTTTACGGATATTGCTCTCGGTATCATCGGCACGGCGTTGGTTGGTTTGATCGTAGTCGGTTCGTTTAAAACGCTGGCAGAGGGGAACTACACAACAAGGCAATGGCTTGATTTTGTTGTGTTCGGCATTGCGCAGGGGAGCATCTACGCGCTCATCGCCCTGGGTTACACATTGGTGTACGGCATCCTGCGCATGATCAACTTTGCACATAGCGAAGTATTCATGGCGGGTTCGTTTACCGCGTATTTTGCCGCCGCATCAATGGCGAAGTCGGGTTTCCTCGAAACGAATACTTTCGTTGCTGTTTTAATCTTGTTTGCCATTGCCATGGCTACATCGACTGCCATCGGCGTGCTCGTGGAACGGGTCGCCTACCGCCCCCTACGACGAGCGCCGCGCCTGGTTCCGTTAATCACAGCCATCGGCGCGTCGTTTGTTTTGCAATATACGTTCAAGGGCTTGTATGGCGACCAGTTCAAAGCCTATCCCGAGATCGATACGCTTAAGGGGAGTTATACCTGGGGCGACATTAATATCACGAAAGTTCAGGTAGTCGTCATCCTTTCCGCCGCGTTTCTAATGTTGTTGCTGTATCTCTATGTGCAATTCACGAAAACCGGCAAGGCGATGCGCGCTGTCGCGGAAGATAAGGATGTAGCCGCGCTGATGGGCATTGACGTGGATGCGATCATCGTCCGGACGTTCGCGCTGGGCGCCGCATTAGCGGGCGCGGCCGGCATCCTGTACGCCATCACATTCCGCCAGGTCAACTTCTTCATGGGTTTTATTCCAGGCATCAAGGCTTTTACCGCCGCCGTTTTGGGAGGGATTGGCAATATCCCGGGCGCGATGCTTGGCGGGATATTTCTGGGACTATTCGAGTCGATCGGACCGATCCTCTTTCTGGATGGTTTGAATGTTCCCGCGCCTTACCAGTTGAAAGATGTGATCGCCTTCTCGATGTTGGTGTTAGTGCTTCTTTTCCGCCCGAGCGGCATTTTGGGCGAACGACTCTCCCGCACCAAGGCATAAGGCAGGAATTCCATGGAACAAGAAAATACAACCTCGTGGTGGCTCACAGCCATACAGCTGGGCTTGATCGGTGGCGTCGTTGCGATCCTCGCCTCGTTAATCGGAATGGTCGAATCGTTTCACGCAAGAGATATTATCGCCGGGCAAATATCGATGGGTGAAACATTACTATTACTCATCATGATCGGCTTTGCTTATTCATCGTCTCGCAATGAGCAGTCGCCTATCTCTACGCGGGTTACATCGGGCGTTATCACCGGCGTTACGATCAGCCTCACGATCGTTCTCTTCGTCATGCTAGGCGCCGTTGTCAACCTGCGGTCGATCTTTGTAAACGCCAGTCCCACACTGTACAAAATTCTGACTTTAGAAATTTCGAACACCGCTCTTGCGTACGTCGCTATCGTCGTTGTTGGCGCTATCGTGAGCCTTGCCGCATCGCTCGTTCACGGCGCTACTCCATTCTGGAAGCGGGTCATCTCCTCCGGGTTTTTCATTGTGCTCTTGCTGGCTCTCTTGCAAGACCTGATCCGCATCACGCTCACCCCCTTCCCGTTTATTACAGAGGTACTAAGCTGGATGTTCGGCAGGCGCGGACAAGAGGGACTTTCCATCCTTGGCGCGATTGTGGTATTCCTCATCGTAGCAGGCGTGATCTATAACGATGCAAAGCATGGCGCGGCACGGCGTGCGCGGCGCGAAGCTTTACCAGAGGCAACCAAAAGAACACGTCGCTGGGTAAGTTGGGGGTTACTCGGGGTATTCCTCTTGATCTGGCCACGGATAGCAGGTCCCGTATTAAGCGATGTGACCAACTCGGTTGGGCTTTACATCCTCATGGGGCTCGGTTTGAATATCGTCGTGGGCTATGCCGGCTTGCTCGACCTTGGCTACGTTGCCTTTTATGCGCTGGGCGCGTTTACCATGGGCGTTCTTACCACAACAGGCGGCGAGATCTTCTTCGATGTTCGCTGGACATTTTGGGAAGCGCTCCCCTTTGCGGTGATCGTTGCCGTGCTTGCGGGTATTATGCTTGGCATTCCGGTGCTCAAAATCCGCGGAGATTACCTCGCCATCATTACGCTCGGCTTCGGCGAGATCATCCGCATCATGTTCCTTTCGGATTTCCTCAAGCCATACTTCGGCGGCTCATTCGGCATCGTATCGATTGCCTCGCCCACCATCGGCGGAATTGTCCTGGACTCGTCTCAAACGTTGTATTACGTGATTCTGGCGGCGTGTTTCGTCGCTTTGTTCGTAGCGCATCGACTACGCGACTCCCGTATCGGTCGCGCCTGGAAAGCAATCCGCGAGGATGAAGATGTGGCGCAAGCCATGGGCATCAACCTCACCGCCACAAAACTTCTTGCTTTTGCGACCGGCGCCGCCTTTGGCGGTTTGAGCGGCGCAATTTTCGCGGCAAAACTTTCCACAGTGTACCCGCATAGCTTCACGCTCATCACCTCGATCAACGTGCTGGCGCTCATCATCGTCGGCGGGATGGGCAGCCTGCCCGGCGTGATCGTGGGCGGGTTATTGCTGGCAGGCTTACCCGAACTGTTACGCGAATTTTCGGAATACCGCCTCTTGATCTTCGGCATTCTGCTCATCGTCATGATGCTCAACAAGCCGGAGGGCTTCCTGCCAGAAGCGGTGCACAAGCGCGAGTTCCACGAAGATGAAAATCTCAGCCACGCCGCAGGCGGCTAGGCAGGTATACGACAATGGCAAACATACTTACCGCAGAAACAGTTACAAAACGCTTTGGCGGCTTGACCGCCGTCAACACATTATCCATCGAGATACCTGAACGGTCCATCTACAGCGTGATCGGACCGAACGGCGCCGGCAAGACAACCTTCTTCAACTGCATCACCGGCTTCTACAAGCCAGAAGAAGGCGATATCGTTTTCAACGGACGTTCGATCTTGGGGCTCTCCTCCGACCAGATCAACATTCGAGGGATTTCGCGCACCTATCAAAATATCCGTCTGTTCTCGAACCTGACCGCGATCGAAAACCTGCTGGTGGGTCAACACCCGCTCATGAAAGCAACTTTGTTCGGTCCCATCTTCGGAACAGCGGCAACCAAGCGCGAAGAGAAAGCCGCCCTCGAAGAATCGCTACGCCTGTTGAACTTCATCGGGTTGGCGAAAAAAGGCGACCTACTGGCGCGCAACCTTCCCTACGGAGATCAGAGGCGCCTCGAGATCGGGCGCGCGCTAGCCAGCAAACCCAAGATGCTCCTGCTTGACGAACCGACCGCGGGCATGAATCCAAATGAAACCGAAGAGATGACGAAGTTCATCCGCCACCTGCGCGACGAATTGGGAATCACCATCCTGTTGATCGAACACGATATGCGCGTGGTCATGGGTATTTCAGAAAAGATCACCGTCCTCGATTACGGCGAAAAGATCGCCGAGGGCACGCCCAAAGACATTCAAGGCAACCAACGCGTGATCGAAGCCTATCTCGGTCGCGGCACTGCCGGGCAAGTTAATCACTAAGCCGCGAGGAGAATTCACCATGGCAATGCTTGAACTCGATAACATACACACCTATTACGGCAACATCCACGCGCTTAAAGGCATCTCGATCACCGTGGACAAAGGCGAGATCGTCACACTCATCGGCGCGAACGGCGCGGGAAAGACCACCACGTTGCGCACGATCACCGGCTTGCTCAAGCCGCGCGTGGGAACGGTCAAACTCGACGGCGAAGATATAGCCAGGCACAAAGCAAACGACATCGTTTACAAAGGAATCGCAATGGTTCCCGAAGGTCGCGGCATCTTTGCCCGGCTCACCGTCACCGAAAACCTCGACATGGGCGCCTACAGCCGCAACTCGAAAGCGGAATACGATGCCGATATTCAACGCATCTTCAGCTTATTCCCGCGCTTGAAAGAACGCCGCAACCAGATCGCCGGCACACTCTCAGGCGGCGAACAACAAATGCTCGCCACCGGGCGCGCGCTCATGGCTCACCCCACCCTCCTGCTCATGGACGAACCATCGATGGGTCTCGCGCCGGTGTTGGTGGAGTTGATCTTTGAAACCATTCAGCAGATCAACAAAGAAGGCGTGACCGTTTTACTTGTGGAACAAAACGCCCTCATGGCGCTCTCCATCGCCAATCGCGGTTATGTGTTGCAATCAGGCGCGATCGTCTTGCAAGATTCCGCCGAAGCCCTCAAGAAAGACCCCACCGTGCAAAAGGCATATCTGGGGATGGAGTGATCGCCCAACACAAAGTAAAAGCGCAGAGGCGAATCTATTCCCTCTGCGCTTTTTGCTACCAACCAAATGTCATTCTGAACGGAGCGAAGAATCTCCTCTTCGCCCTCAAAGGAAATACTAATGCTCATCCTCAACGCGACGGAAGTTCGACAAGCCCTGCCGATGAAATCTGCCATAGCCGCCATGAAGGACGCCTACGCGGCTCTTTCCGACGGGACGGCTGTCGCGCCGTTGCGGACGCGTCTCCCCATCCCCAGCCGCGACGCGGTCAGCCTGTTCATGCCCGCCTACATGAAAAAAGAATCTACCGAAGCGCTCGCGGTGAAAGTCGTCTCGTTGTATCCATCCAACCCCCCGCGCGGACTCGCCTACATCCAAGCCGCTGTTCTTGTGTTCGACGCGGAAACGGGACGCGCCATCGCATTGCTCGAAGGAAGCGCTTTGACTGCCATCCGCACCGGCGCGGGTAGCGGCGCGGCAATAGATTTGCTCGCGCGTAAAGACAGCAACGTTGTTGCTATCTTCGGCGCGGGTCCGCAAGGAAAGACTCAACTCGAAGCCGCGTGTTCTGCGCGAAACATTGAGACCGCGTTCATCTACAACCCAACCACATCAAAAGCCGAATCGTTTGCAAATGAAATGGCTGGGCGGGGAAATATCCCCAACGATATTCGCGTGGCAAAGACGCTGCAAGAAGCCATCCAAAACGCGGACATCATCTGCACAGCCACAGGTTCAACGAAACCCGTTTTTGAAGATAAAGACGTAAAAGCAGGGACGCACATCTCCGCCATCGGCGCATACACGCCAGAGATGCAGGAACTCCCCATCGAAACCGTCGCCCGTTCACGCATTATTGTGGATTCGCGCGCCACCGTCATGGACG
Organism: Anaerolineales bacterium; assembly: GCA_021462845.1. Classification (GTDB taxonomy): domain Bacteria; phylum Chloroflexota; class Anaerolineae; order Anaerolineales; family Villigracilaceae; genus Defluviilinea. Next base: position 2,647 of record JAJTXU010000147.1, on the reverse strand, counting down.
AGGCAGGCGATATCGTCAAAGCCATGAAAGCAGGTCTGATCACCGAAGCGAACATCCATGCCGAACTCGGTGAGATCGTTTTAGGTTTAAAATCAGGCAGACAATCGGACGACGAGATCACCTTCTTCAAATCCGTCGGCAACGCGGTGCAAGATGCCGTCGCCGCCCAAGTTGCGTTAAAGAACGCTCATGCCATGAAACTCGGGGTTGAAGTAGAATTTTAGGAAAGTTTACCGCGCTGAGCGGAGGTCTGAGCGAAGCGACAGCGAAGACGAAGACCGAAGTCGAAGCGCATTTGTGACCGCTACAGACAAATATTCTTTTGAAACTGTCCTTCGACTGCGTGGGAACGAACACCCCACTCCGCTCAGGACGGAAAATAGTTTATGCCATCAGCAGAAATCATCACCATCGGAACGGAAATCCTCCTCGGCGAGATCGTAGACACGAACACGCGCTACATCGCGCGCGTTTTGCGCGGCATGGGCGTGGACTTGTTCCGCACCATCACCATCGGCGATAACGTCGAACGCATCGCAGAATCCATCCGCAATTCGATGAAACGCGCGGAGATCGTCATCACCACCGGCGGACTAGGACCAACCATTGACGACCCCACCCGTGAAGCCGTGGCGCGCGCGGCAGGCGTGGAACTCGAATTTCGTGAAGACCTGTGGGAGCAAGTTGTTGAAAACATCTCGCGTTACGGACGCAAACCATCCGAGAACCAAAAGCGACAGGCGTACGCTCCCAAAGGCGCGTTGGGGATCAAGAACCCCGTCGGCACCGCGCCGTGTTTTATTGTCGAAGCATCTGTTGATCGTCCCGCAGTTGAACTGCGGGACGATCGGGAAGTTGAACTGCGGATGCAACGAGAAAGTGTCGTGATCTCCCTCCCCGGCGTTCCCAACGAGATGGAACACATCCTGCACGAATCGGTGATTCCATATTTACAAAACCGGTTCAACCTCAACGAACTCATCAAAATAAAAATTTTGCATTGCGCGGGCTTGGGCGAGGGGCTGATCGACGAAAAGATCGCCGACCTCGAAACCTTGAGCAACCCGACGGTTGGTCTCGCCGCGCACACGGGCGTGGTTGATATCCGCATTGCGGCGAAAGCGAAGAACGAAACCGAAGCGGATGAAATGATCGCGAAGATCGAGCAAGATGTCCGCGAGCGGCTCGGGGATGTGGTCTTCGGAGCGGATGCAGATCAACTGGAAGATGCGGCTCTAAACGCCGTAGCCAGCCGAGGCTGGAATCTGATCGGGTTGGAATCCAATTTGAACGGCTTGCTCGCTCGAAAAATTCCGCACACAGTTTCAGTCTCCAGCCTCCAGTCTCCAAACCTTCTCGATTTTTTGCGAGCCGCGCGCGCAGAATCCAACGCGGATGTTGCGCTGGGGATCATCGTCAACAGCGAAGACCGTTCAGCGGATATGGCGCTCATCACACCCGAAGGCGAAAAGACGCACCACGTCTCCTACGGCGGACCTCCGCGCAGCCTGCCGATGTGGTCGGTAAATCTTGCGCTCGATTGGATGCGCCGCAGGACATCGGAAAACGCTGGATGAAACGACGCACTTCAGCGCACGCCTGGGTGTATTCAATTTGGATCATCAATGGCGTGATCGTGTTATGCCTGCTTGCCAGCGCGGGATTCTATTTCACCAACCAAACCGCGGAAGCAGTAGCGCCCAGCCAGCCAACCGCGCCCACGCCAACATCAAACAACGCCGCGCCAACAACCTTTTTGTTGCCCACGCTCACAGCATTTCCGAATTTCACGCCATATGTCTTTGAAACGTCTACGCCTTTCGTACTCAACAACGGCCCCGCGCCTATGGTTATCGGATATTCTGTGGCGGGCTACCCCATCGAAGCGTACAAATTCGGAAATGGCGAGCGCGAATATTTGATCGTGGCGGGCATCCATGGCGGCTACGAATGGAATACAATTGCGCTTGCCAACGAGTTGATCGAACACCTCAGCAAAGACCCGGGCGCAATCCCATCGGATGCGACGCTGTACATCATCCGCAACATGAACCCCGATGGCGAAGCCCGCGCCCACGGCGTGGACGGGCGAGTCAACAACAACGGAGTGGATTTGAACCGCAACTTCCCCAGTGAGAACTGGGCTCCCGACTGGAACCGCGACGGCTGTTGGGTGTACCGCCCCACCACAGGCGGTTTGTACGGCGGCTCTGAACCCGAAACACGCTCCGTGATGAGTTTCATCGAGGAGCAAAACATCACTGCCCTGATCAGTTACCACAGCGCCGCGCTGGGCGTATTCCCCGGCGGCGTGCCCTGGACGCAAGAATCAAAACAACTTGCCAAAGCCCTGGCAAAAGCGACCAAATATCCTTATCCGCCAGTGGACACGGGTTGCGTGTACACCGGCACGCTCGCCGATTGGGCTGTCGAAAACGGCGTCAGCGCGGCGGTAGACATGGAACTGCGCGATCATAAGAACACTGATTTTGCCGCGAATTTGAGGGCGTTGAAGGTATTTCTAAATTTTGTTCCATAATCAATCGTAGGGGGGTTGTCTAAAAAGGGGATGAAATGAGAGAGGGAAATCGGTCAAAACGAGAACGGGACAAAAAAACTGGCGGTCAATGGATCGCCAGTTTTCGTA
>JAJTXU010000146.1 GCA_021462845.1 Anaerolineales bacterium | reverse complement strand
AACCTTTTGCCGCGAATTTCACTAATTCACGCGAATTTTTAAAAAATTAGCGGAAATTCGCGTAATTCGCGGCTTGGTATTGGGGTTTTGCGTAAGTCCACAGATAATGCTCATCAGGGCGATGCGGTGGCGGGCACGAGCGTGACTCCCAGCACGCGCACCAATTCCACCGAATACAAATCGTGTTGTTCACGCGCCCGGTTTAATCCCTGAGTGAGGGTGGATGTGTCTGCGCCGTTGAGGAAGGCGAGCAAGGTGTCGATGACTGCGTCCATGTGCGCGATTTCGTGCCCGTGTAACGTGGTCAGGCAGGTTGCCGGTGAGATATCTTGGGCAAGCCGCCGGATGCGTTGCAGGTTCGAGATCGCCTCAGGGAGTTGCTCAACGGAAAGGTTGGATGCCAGCGCCGAGGCATCGTCAAATTCGCGCATCAGGTCGTTGATAGGCTTGACGGTTTCGCTGATCACCGCAGAGGAACACGGATCTATGGTTGCGGTGGGCGCGGTCGGGGATGCGGTTCCGCAAGAGTTGAGGAGCAAAACGAAGACGGGAAGGATGCGGGGGTTGAGTCGGAGCATGGCGTTCTCCTTATCTGTTAAATGATCGAGGGACGGCGAAACGCCGTCCCTCGAATTGTATCTCTCTTTCCACCCTATTTTTCAACGAGTACGAAGATGCCCGTCAGTTCTGTGGTCAACACTTGCGCCGCGCTATTGTTGGACGAGGTTAAGGAGTAGAGTTCTAACGGCGCGTCGGTTGCCAGCGCATTGTCGATGGCGGCATCGCTGAGCGGCTGGGCGATCTCTTCCCATTGCCCGTTGTTCCAATGCAGAACGACATATTGCGAGGCATCGGCAGCGGGGAGGGGGAAGCCTATCTGGATGCCGGTGTTCTGCGGAAGCGGCTTGGTGAGTTTGCCATCTTTGGGAATTGACACATCGAGCCCTTTGACGAGTGTGTATCCGTTGGGCAACGCCGCTGGCAGAGAGTTTGTGTCGATCGCGTTGATGATGGCTTGATAGTCGCACAAGTTGTAGAACTTGAGCGTTATGCCAAAGAAGGTGGCTTTCGTCGCGCAGTCCAAGTCGAACGGGTTGCCGCCCGTGACGAGGATGGTTCCGCCGGACGATCCGTTATTTTGAGTGGACGGCTTGGGTGTGTACTCCACAAGGACAGCAAAGGTGATGGAGGCTGTGTTGCCGTGGCTGTCGGTTGCGGTGCAGGTAACCATGGTCGTGCCGTGCGGGAGCAGTGCGCCGGATGCGGGGGTGCAAGTAGCCACGCCGGGTCCATCCACCGCGTCGGTGGTGGTGGGCGTCGAATAAAAGAGCGGCGCGAGTTGCTTGCTGGATGTATCGATCACCATATCTGCCATCGGGGAAATGACGGGCGGCGTTGTGTCTTGCACAGTCACATTGAAACTTCCATTCACGGCATTCCCGCTCGAATCGGATGCGGAACACGCTACGGAGGTGGTGGCGATTGCAAACGTACTGCCGGAAGGCGGCACGCATATGACGCTCAGCGCTCCATCTACGATATCGTTCGCGGTGGCGGTGAAGTTCACCACAGCGCCGGCGGCGCTGGTCGCTTCGACCGTCATATCGGCAGGCAGGGAAAGGGTCGGCGCGGTCGTATCTTGCACGGTGACGGTGAAACTGCCGGCGCTGGAATTGTCCGCTTGATCTGTGGCGGTGCAAGAAACTGTGGTAACGCCGATTGGGAAGGTGGCGCCGGAACTCTGGGAGCATCCAAAGGTTGGGGATGAGTCGAGGTTGTCGCTGGCAGATGCGGCGTAGTTTACAACTGCGCCGGATGGGCCGGTCGCTTCCACAACGATGTTTGCGGGCAGGTTCAAGACCGGATCGGTCTTATCAATGTTGATGCCGCTGGCGGTTGCCGGTGCGCTGACATTTCCGGCCAGATCGGCGCATGTGCCGCTGGCAGATTGTCCCGCGCCTTCTGTGTTGAGCAATGCGTTGGCGGTGCAGGAATCGATGCCGGATAATCCATCTACGCCCGAGAAGCTTACCGTCACATCGGTATTGTTCCAGCCGTTACCGTTCGGCGCCGGAGATGCAGTGGCGGTGGCGGTTGGCGCAGTTTTATCGATGTTAATGTTGTTGACCGTTGTACTGCTGGAGTTACCGGCGTTATCAGTGCAGGTTCCAGTTGCAGATTGCCCGGCGGCTTCGGCGCTCAACACCACCGGAGCAGAACAAGATGCAAGCCCGGAGCCACCATCGCTCCCGCTGAACGTGACGGTCACATCGGTATTGTTCCAGCCGTTGCCATTTGCGGCAGGAGTTCGATTAGCAACGATGCCCGGCGCCGATTTGTCGATGTTGATCCCGGTTTGCGTGTCAGAGACGGCGTTGCCGGCATTATCGACGCAATTCCCAGTGGATGATTGATTCGCGCCTTCGGTTGTGACAGTCTGGGAGAGCGTTCCATTGACCGGTCCCGACATTGCGTCTGTGCATGACCAAGTCAGCGTCACGTCTCCGTTGTTCCAGCCGTTCCCATTTGCGGGTGGTGTGCGAGTCAAAAATGTGATGATCGGGTTGGTGGCATCGCGCTTCAAGGTGAGAGGCGTTGCGTTCGATGTTAACCCTGCAAGGTTGGTGCAAGAGCCGTTGAAGGTGACTCCTGCGGTATCCGTCGTTAGGGATTGAACGCCTGTGCATGTGAGTGGACCGCTGACCGATTCGGCGCCGGTGGTTGTGATCGTAACATTACTTGTATACCAGCCGTTGTTTCCCAAGGTTCCAGATGGAACAAGCGCAACGCCGGTGGGCGCGGTCTTGTCGATGTTGATGCCCGATTGCGTGTTTGATGCTGAATTGCCAGCCTGATCCTGACAGGTTCCGGTTGCAGATTGTCCGGCGCCTTCAGCAGATAGCGTTTGAGTGACTGTGCCGGAGACGATGGGTGAGAGTGAATTTGTGCAGGACCACGTGACAGTTACATCGGTATTATTCCAGCCGTTGCCGTTGGCGGCAGGAAGCCGGTTCACAAATGTGATGGTTGGCGCGGTCTTGTCGATATTGATACCGGTCTGTGTGTTGGAAGCGGTCAAGCCGGCGCGGTTGGCGCATGTTCCAGTGGCGGATTGATTTGTACCTTCGGTTGTGACGGCTTGCGTAACGGTTGCCGATACAACTCCGGATTGCGCGTCGGTGCACGACCAGGTGACGACAACGTCTGAATTATTCCAGCCAGCGCCGTTTGCAGGTGTTCTGCTTACGAAGGTGATGATCGGGGCGGAGGTATCTGTGACGGGTGTGGTATTCATACATCCGCCGCTGGCGAGGCTGGTTTGGCAAAAATCGATGGACGAGCCGATGAAGACCGAGGTTCCGAACACCTCAATGCCATAGCGCTGGTTGCCAAAGTACACACCATCAAGGACTGAAACGAACGACCCCGGATTGCCATTGATGCGCACGCCTGACCCCACATCGTTCGTGTATGCGCCGCCGCCACTGCCGCCCGGTATGTCTGTGCCATTGTTCCACGCCGTGACGTTGTTCAGAGTGACCTGATTAACATTTGAGATAGCGATACCGTTCAGGTCGTTGTTGGTAGCGGTTACGCTATTCAAAGTGACAATGGGCGCGCTGAGCGTTGCGCCGTTGTAATTTGAGCCGCTCCCCGCCCCTAACGCATCGTTGAAAGTGGTATTCGAGATCGAGATTGTTCCTGTGGACGTGGTGGCATTGAAACCCTGATTTGTATCGCCGCCGGTGTTGTCGCCGTCAAAGGTGCTTCCGCCTATGACCGTGATGTTTCCGCTGGAAGAAACAAGGTTGCCCGTGTATCCATCCTGCTGGTTTGAAACGTCTGTGTCTGAAAGCGCGATATTGCCGCTTGTGGTTGTGATATTGACCGCGTTTCCAGCGCCGCTATCGTCCACATCTACGCCGGTTAAGTTTACATTCCCATTGTTGGATGCAATGTTGATCGCATTGCCGTTATCGTGGTTATCGACGCTTGAATTGTTGACGTTGACGGTTCCACTGTTCGTGGTGATGCTGATACCGTGATTGTCCTCGCCATCGGCGATATCCACGCCTGCCAGCGTGACGTTACCGGAGTTAGTTACAACCTGAACGCTCGCCGAATTATCCGCATCGTTTACATCTACGTCGTTCATGGTGACGGAGCCGGTGGTCGTGAAAACAGCCACACTGGGGTTTGACACGCTGGTGTTGTCGTTGACGGTTATATCCCGCAAGGTGACATTGCCGGTCCACGGGTTGCCCGATGAACCGACTTGGACGAATCCCCGGTTGAGCCCGACGGTGCCAAAGTTTGTGTCGCCGGTGATCGAGCCGGGGTTGTTTCCGTTCCACCCGCCTTGGATCGTCATGTTGAAACTACTGATGGACGCGAATGATGAACCGAGGCTGGATGCGTTATCGCTCAAAATGAGCGGCGTGGTAAACCCTGCTCCGCCTGGTCGTTCAAGATAGATGACCCCATCCTGAGAGAACGTTCCGCCTGTGTTGTCGCGCATGAGAGTGAGCAGGCTGGTGATGGTCTGGTTCGTAGTACAGCCGTTTGACCCGGGGGTGGGGATGGCTTGCGCGGCTGGGCACCAGATCGGGTCTGCCTCCACGAGAATGGTGGCGGCTTCGGCGCTTGCCAGGGGAAGCGGGTTGCCGTTCTCATCGAGGATTACAACGTCAGTATTCTGAGGAATATCTGCCACAAGTTCAAATACAGGGGCTTCCTCTGTTACAGAAACGTCCTCGGTTGCAGGAACTCCCTCGCTGGTGGGTTCAGCGGTTGGCTCTGCTGTCGCCGTTGCTTCTGGAAGCGGTGTTGCGGTTGGCTCAACAGGCACTTCGGTCGATTCTACCGGCGGCTGGGTTGGCTCCTCCGTTGGCGGGGGAGTTGGGGGGGTGTCATCTGCCAGGGCAACATTGACGTTCAGTAAATTGGCTATGACGGTCAAAATAATAAAAACTGACAAAATCAAACGACGATTAATGTGGAGCATCTTCTTCACCTTTTCCTTTCAAGGTTGATAACTTGCTGGCATGACGGCTCGTTAACAGCTCTGTTACTCATTAGTTACAAGGAAAAGGTTACGCAGGAACCGTCCCAGAATCAAAAACCCATCAAGCCGGGCAGGCTTGATGGGTTAGAAATAAGCAATATTGGCTATTGCTTCCCTAACTTTGCCCGTTCCTCGTCGATCACGCTTGTCTCCAGTTTCTTGAACAACGGCCCTGGTTGATTCAACTTTTTCCCCGGCTTCAGATCGCTGGGCTTCCACGCTTCGATCACGGCAGGATCGGACGCGGGACGGTATCTCAGCACTGTATGATCGCCAAGTGAATCGCCAACAGTTTCGGTGTAATGCTCTCCAAAGAGCGGTGTCGTATAGCCGAAAAACTCATGTAATCGTTGGGATGTGAAGGGCAGAACGGGAGCAAAGAGAATCTTCAGCGAGTCGATGGCTTTCAATGCGGTGTAAATGGTTTTTGCCGCTTCATCCTTGTCGGTTTTTACAGCCGACCAGGGCGCGTTGACATCGAGGTACACATTCACCGCAGTGGCAAGTTTCAGCGCTTCGCCCAATGCCGAGCGAAGACGCACGGCTTCGAATTCGGCGCCGACGGTGTTGAATCCGTTCGAGATGACTGCGAGCAGGTCGAGGTCCGCGGGGCGAAGCGTGTTTTCATCCACATCTGGCACATGCCCATCCCAATGTTTATAGCAAAACGCCAGCACGCGATTCGCGAGGTTGCCCCACGTCGCCACAAGTTCGTTGTTGTTGCGCGCCACGAACTCTGCCCAATCCCAATCGCTGTCTTTGTTTTCAGGCATATTGACTGTGAGGTAGTAACGCAGCGCGTCGGGATCGTAGCGCGTCAACGCATCGCGTCCCCAGACTGCCCAGTTGCGCGAGCCGCTGATTTTTTTGCCTTCGAGATTCATAAATTGGTTCGCCGGCACATCGAATGGCAGTGTGAGCGAATATTCTTCTTCTGAATAAATTTGACCGAAGGCGACCCCGGCACCCATAAGCTGGGCGGGCCACAGCGAGGTATGGAAGAAGATATTATCTTTGCCGATAAAGTGGAATTGACGCGCGTTAGGGTTGACCCACCACTCTCGCCACGCCTCTTCCCGACGGGACAACTGACTCCACTCGATCGGCGCGGAGAGGTACCCGATAACCGCTTCGAACCACACGTATAGGCACTTGCCTTCCCAGCCCTCCACAGGGACAGGGATACCCCAATCGAGGTCGCGTGTGATCGGGCGTGGTTTAAGACCCTCGGCTTCGATCTTGCCCAGCGATTCGCCCAGCACGGTATCGCGCAAGTGGTCGGCGCGTTCTTTGAGGAATTTCTTCACATCGGGTTCGAGTTTCGAGAGATCGAGATAGAAATGTTCGGTATCGCGTAATTCCAGCGCGCCGCCTTCGCGCGAGCGTGGATTGATCAATTTCTCTGGCTCGAGCACGTTGCCGCAGTTATCGCACTGATCCGAACGCGCGCCGTCGAATCCGCAGATGTAGCATGTCCCTTCCACGTAACGGTCAGGCAGGAAACGCTTTGCGGAAGGGGAGTACCACTGCTTCGAGGTTTGCTTGAACATAAATCCGTTCTTTTGCAGGGCAAGGAAGATCGACTGTGACACCTTGAAATGATTCTCGGTGTGCGTTGTGGTGAACAAATCGTAGGTGATGCCCCAGCCTTTGAATAGTTCGAGGAATCCATTGTGGTATTTTTTGTACACCTCTTCCACGGGCTTGCCCTCTTTGTCGGCGGCAAGAGTCACAGGGGTGCCGTGCGAATCGGTGCCGCTGACCATGAGCACATTGTTGCCCTTGAGTCTGTGGTAGCGCGCAACGATGTCTCCAGGCAGGTGAGAGCCGGTGATGTTGCCGACGTGGATTTCGGCATTGGCATAGGGCCAGGCGATGGCGATTAAAATATTTTCAGGCATTTGAGTCTCCGTAATTCTTCACCGCAAAGGGGTAAAAAATAAACCTTTGCGAGCTTTGTGTTTAATGATCGTGAACGACAAACAAAAAGGCTGTCCGCTATTTGGACAGCCCGTTTTTTACAGGTGCGACAAAACTAACATGCCATCCAGATGCGACTCGATATCTCCATACTTATGGGCATCAACATGGTTTTTGTCACCATTGGGAGAGCGGGGTTGGATTGCATGGCGCTTATTGTACTACAACAATTTCTTTAGCACAGAAAACGGAGAATCGTTGTTCCCCTGACTGTGCCCGCAATCTTCAAGGTTCAAATCTTGTCCGCACTCGATGCACAAACCTTTGCAGTCCTCGTGATGAAGAGGGCTGATCGGCACTTCGAGTAAAGCGTACTCGCGCAACATCGGAGCGAGATCGATCTGACGATCCTCGGGGAGTAGAACACCTGTCTCGCTGGCTGAATCGTTGTCGAACGCGTATAGTTCGGCGAAGCTCCACGAGAGGTGATGGGCAAAATCCTTCAAGCAGCGCACGCATTGTAATTTTGTGTCGCCTGAAAAATCGCCCTGCACGATCAATCCTTGCGGTGTGCGGCCAATGTATACCGAGCCGCTGAGATTCGACACTTCGAAGTCCTCCAGCTTGACATGGTTGAACTCGAAAGGAATCTCGTGACTGTAGCCGATTTCCTCGTGAACGATAAAGCCGACATTGATACGGAATGGTTTGCGCGGATTGGTCATTAGAGTTTTCAGGTGACAGTCGCTTGTAAAATGACTGTCACCTTATGGTTATATTTTTCTATCTACAATAAACTTTGCCAGATCTTCGAGCGCGTCTTTCTCCGGGCAGGCTGGCGCAATCCCCAGCGCGTTTAATGCGCGGCTGATGGAGTTTTGCGCCTCCTCGAGTGATTGGCTGATTGCGGGGCTCTCGCGGATCGCGTCCACAAGACGTTGCACGCGGGCGGTGTCTTTCCATCCGCCGTCTGGCAGAGATAAGATATCATCGTCGTATTGATGCGCTTCGGCGAAATAAATTGCGGGGAGCGTCACCAAGCCGTTGAGCAGATCTGAGCCGATGGGTTTGCCAACTGTGGATTGATCGCCGATGAAGTCGAGGATATCATCCACGATTTGGAAGGCCATGCCCACTTCGTAGCCAAAGGATTTCATGGACGAGCGCAACTCTTCGTCTTCAGTGGCGACCATGGTTGCCGCCAGCGCGGACATTTCGAACAGCGACGCGGTCTTTGCGTAGATGCGGTTGTAATAATTATCGCGGTCAATGACGCCGCGGGCTGAGAACATTTGCGTTAATTCGCCGTTGACGATGGTGGCGAGGGTTTCAGAAAACAATTTCATCAACGGCAGATAGTCGGTCTCTGCGGCGAGTTTTGCCGCGCGCGCAAAGAGAAAGTCGCCGGTGAGAACTGTCGCGGCAGGAGACCAGCGCGCGTTCAGCGTCGGGATTCCGCGGCGGAGCAATGCGCCGTCAATCAGGTCGTCGTGAACCAACGTCGCGGTGTGGAGCAATTCGACGGAGGCGCCGAGGGTGATCAATTTTTCTTCGGGCGCGCCAAGCATGTTCCCGACGAGCAAGCCGAGGGTCGGCCTGATTCGTTTGCCTCCCGCCGAGAGCAAATGCTCAAGCGCCGACTTTAAGTCCGGGTGTTGTTCGTCGCCAGCCTGTTCGCGCATCCGCTGTTCGACGAATTGGAGTTGCTCGTTGACCGAGGTGAAGAAGGTGGTTGCGCTCATGTGTGTGACTCCCATCTGAACAGGCGATCCGCGTTCTTGGTTGTGGTTTCTGCGATCGTTTCGCGCGTCATCTGATGGACTTCGGCAATTTTATCAGCAACGAGCGCCGCGTTTGCGGGTTCGTTGCGCTTGCCGCGAAAGGGGACAGGGGTTTGAAAGGGCGAATCGGTTTCGAGGAGGATTCGATCCAGCGGCAGTTGGCGGACAAGGTCGCGCTGTGAATCGTTTTTCTTGTAGGTGACGGGACCCGTGATGCCGATGAAAAAATTCATATTCATCGCGCGTTTCGCGGATTCGAGATTCCCGTTGAACGAGTGAAAGACGCCAGGGTGGGATTTCAGCGCGGATAATTTTTCATGCCAGGGTTCAAGGATGTCGAATAAGTCGTTGGTTGCATCGCCAGCCTCTGCGTCATTCTCTTCGCGCAAGTGGAGGATAATCGGTTTGTTCACTGTATTCGCAAGTTCAAAATGGGGGAGGAGATTTTTCCGTTGTTGCATTTGTTTTTCGTTTTCTTTGACCCAGTAATAATCCAACCCGATCTCGCCGATCGCGGCGACCTTTGGGTGTTCGGCAAGTCTGCAAATTTTATCGAAGTCCTCTGCGCTGAATTTTTGCATGTCGGTGGGATGATAACCAACTGCGGCGAAAATACCGGGGTACGTTTCCGCCAATTGCACGGCTTGGCGGCTGGTTTCCAGATCCATGCCTGGCACAAGCATCTTCTTCACGCCCGCCTCGGTTGCGCGCCGAATCACGTCATCAATATCCCCGGCGAATTGTTCAAGATACAGGTGGCAGTGGGTATCTGTGAGCATAATTCCGACTTCGTTTGTGAAAATTATAACATATAAAAAGTTTTCGCCACAGACGGTAACGGGATGAATACGCGTGGTATAGTGCAGGGAAGTCAAGGAGAATTGAAATGAAAAAAATTCGATTTCTGCTTTCGCTTTTGATCCTGTTTGTCCTGTTTCTTCCCAGTTACGTTGTCCGCGCCGATGTTGCGCCGCCCGAAGCTCCGCCCGGCACAACGCTTTTGCCGGGCGAAGCGGTTACCCAAGTCCGCATGGTGGCGGAGACGGT
>JAJTXU010000145.1 GCA_021462845.1 Anaerolineales bacterium | reverse complement strand
AAACGATTCGGAAGAAGAAAAAAGCGACGGAATAAAGCGGAGCAATTTTGAACCGCGAAGACCGCCAAGTACGCGAAGATTTTGTTTTTCTTTGCGACCTTTGCGCTCTTCGCGGTAAATTTTTCTTATGAAATATCGCGACCTGCAAATCCAAACCCAACGCGAAGCGCCGAACAACGCGCGCACGGGGGGATTCGCGTTCCTCGTCCGCGCGGGGTATTTGACGCGGGAGAATACGCCGACGAAGCTAGGTGAGTTTGCAATCAATCACTTGCGCGAAGTCGGCAATGAAACATTGCAAGCGATTCCAACAGTTGGCAACGACCGCGAATTATTTTTTGTGATTCAAACGGGTGAGATTGAAATAGCGCATTGCTCAAATTGCAAATACACGGAACAGATTGAACTTGCACGATTCGCAAAAGTAGGGGCGTCCTTCGACTTCGCTCAGGATGCGTCGCCTCTACCCATGGAAAAAATCGCAACACCCGATTGCAACACCATCGAGTCGCTGGCGAATTTCCTCAACATCGAAAAAGAACAAACCGCCAAAGCCTTGATGTACACCCGCCTCAGCGACGGGAAATTTGTCTTCGTCGTCCTGCGCGGAGACATGCAACTTAGCGAGGCGAAGTTGAAAGCGCAGGTGGGAGATGTCCGCGCGGCGAGGGCGGAGGAAATCGTCAGCGTGGGAGCGGTCGCGGGGTACGCGTCAGCCGTCGGGTTGAAAGACACGTTGATCGTCGTGGACGATCTGATTCCACAGAGTCCGAATCTGGTCGCGGGGGCGAATGAGGCGGGTTTTCATTTGAAAAATACAAACTACGGGCGAGATTACTCCGCGGAGATCGTCGCCGATTTGGTTCAGGCGCAAGACGGAGATGCGTGCGTCAATTGCGGAAATCCGCTTTCGGTTTTGAGGGCGATTCAAATGAACGATAATTTTGAAAATATCCTGCTCGCCCTCGCCGAGACTCATCACGACGACAAAGGCTTGACCCTTCCTCATCCCGCCGCACCGTTTGACGTGTATCTTATGCACATCTCTGGCAAGGAATTGGACACGCGCGCCAAAGCGGAAGAGATTTACAACGAGTTACAAAGCGCGGGCGTTTCTGTTTTGTTCGATGACCGCGACGAACGCGCGGGAGTCAAATTCAACGACGCGGACCTGATCGGCTGTCCCATCCGCGTGACGGTGGGCGAAAAGGGATTGAGAGAGGGGATGGTAGAATTGAAAGAAAGAACTGCAAAAGAAAATACGCTGATGCCGCTTTCGGATCTTGTCGCAAAAATCTCCAGCAGAAATGAACAGCATTCTGATTAAAAACGAAAATGAATACAAAGCCGCGTTGAAGGAGATCGAATATTTATTCGACTCAGATATTGGCACGCCTGAGGGGGATCGCCTTGAAATTTTGGTAACTCGCGTCGAGGCATATGAAGATGCCTACTATGCGATTCCACCAGCAAAATGGTTGGATCAAGTTATTTATTTTCTGAAAAGCTACGGCGTTCTTCGTCCATGAACAACCCCAAGATCGGACATTTCCCACCCTCCAAGCGACTCGGCTTGATCGTGCACGCGCTCATCATCCTTGCGCTGGCTGGCGCGTCGGCGTGGGGATTTTGGAATCTGTCGCGCGCGTCGGTCGGACCGACATTTGTAAATTTTCTTCTCGTCGGATTGATCGCCTTCGCGCCCATCCCATTTTTCGGGTATCGTGCCTACTCGCTCTACAAAGCGGATTATTACATTGACCGCGACAGCCTCGCCATGTTATGGGGTTTGCGCGTGGAGGATGTTCCACTCACCGACATCGAATGGGTGCGACCCGCAACCGATCTGACTCATCCGTTGAACCTGCCGCGCTTTCGTTTGCCTGGCGCGGTGCTGGGAACGCGCCGCCATCCTGACTTGGGATTGGTCGAGTTCATCGCATCGGACACACGGAACATCATCCTCATTGCCACATCGAAGCGCGTGTTCGCCATCTCGCCAAACGACGCGGCGTCGCTCGTCCGCACGTTTGCGCGCGCCACAGAAATGGGAAGCCTCTCCCCCGCCGAGCCTGTATCGGTGTACCCATCGTTCATCGTGACGCAAGCGTGGCAGACTCCGCTCGCGCGTTTTCTTTGGGTCAGCGGACTCATCCTCAACATCGGGCTGATCGTCTGGGTGGGGATTCTGATTCCGTCGCTGAGTCAAATTCCCTTTGGGTTCGACGCGTTCGGCGCGCCCAACGATCCGACCGCGTCGAGTCGCCTCATCCTGCTTCCGCTTCTCAGCATGTTGCTATTCATCAGCGGAGTGATTGCGGGGCTGTATTACTATCGCTGGGACAAAACGCGCCCGCTGGCGGTGATCCTTTGGGTTTCGAGTTCAGTGAGCGCGATGTTGTTTTTGGTGGCAGTGTTGTTTTTAGTGACGACGCCGATATAACTCCGTTGGTTGAGTAGGGCGAGTGCAGTTCTCGCCCGTATCGAAACCAACGAGTTTGATTCAAACGAATCATCTCTTGAATACTGGTGGTTTCGATACGACCTGCGACGAACACGCAGGTCTACTCAACCACCGATGTAACTTGAATTTATGCTTCTCCTCTACGGCTTCCTCCTCGCAATCCTCATCGCGTCGCTCGCGTATCGCGCCCGCAGTTTGAGCAAGAGCGGCGCATTCGCGGCGATGATTCTCGGCACAATCATCTTCGGGCTAGGAGGCATTCCCTGGGCGGTGTTACTGCTCACATTCTTTTTCACATCGTCCGCATTGAGTCGCGCGTTCAAAAAACGCAAGCAGGGACTGAACGAAAAATATTCAAAAGGCGACCAGCGCGACGCGGGTCAGGTTTTCGGTAACGGCGGGCTGGCGGCGGCGTTCGTGTTGTTCCATTATTTTTATCCCGAATCGAACATCGGTTGGATCGGATTCGCCGCCTCGCTCGCCGCCGTCAACGCGGACACGTGGGCGACCGAACTCGGAGTCTTGAATCGGACTCCGCCGCGCATGATCACCGATTTACGCAAGCGCGTCGAAAAAGGGACCTCGGGCGGAGTCTCCCTCGTCGGCACGCTCGCCTCCTTAGCAGGCTCCGCGCTGATCGCCGCCCTCGCGTCATTGTTCACTGCTAACTGGTCACTCTTTTTACCGATCACTCTCGCTGGACTCGCTGGCTCGCTTTTTGACTCCTTCCTCGGCGCGACCGTGCAAGCCATGTACTTCTGCCCGAAAGATCAAAAGGAAACCGAGAAACATCCCCTCCACACCTGCGGCACAGAGACGGTTCACCTCCGCGGCTGGAAGTGGCTGACGAATGATTGGGTCAATTTCGCATGCGGGGCGTTTGGGGCAGTGATTGCATTATTGTTGTAGACAACTAAAAAGTGTGCTATTCTTTGACAGTCTTTTAATTCCGTAACAAATTGTGAGAAAAAAATGACGCGTCGTTATTACAGCTCAAGAACCAAACCAAAGAAATTGACACTAGAAGAACTTTATCAGAAACTGCAGAATATATATCTTCTATTTCGAGACAAAGACTATTTCAAAAACAAATCAGGGATAACAAAGGAGAACTTTCCCGACGCGGTATTGCACGAAGCAACTATAGATCTTACATTTCAACCATTCCCTATTGCGAATTGGTCAGCAGACAATGTAACTGAAGATCATATATTTGATACGCTTGAATTTCTCTACGATCGCATCGCTAAACCTGGAGAGATGATGGCAATGACCACCGAAACGGGATGGAATTATTACGACTATGGAAGTTATGATGAAGAAAAAGGTCAAGAAGAATTTAGAGATAAAACGAATTCAATTCTTGCTGACTATAAAACTGGTTTTGAGTTAACAAAATCTGGTGTAATCTTAGCAAGAGGTGCTGATGGGCTTCAATACATTCTAGACGCAGAAATCATCCCATATGACAAGGTTAATGTTGACAACAAAGTACAACAGGCTATAACGAAGTGGAGAAATCGACACCTGTCAATATCAGAAAGGAGGGAGGCAATTCGTGAACTCGCCGATGTTTTCGAGTGGCTGAAAAAGACCAAAAATCTTGACGCTGTTTTGGACAACAAAGACGAGTCGTTACTATTCGAGTTGGCGAACAAGTTTGGAATTCGACATCACGATCCAAGCCAAAAAACAAACTACGACCATGAAATTTGGTATCCCTGGATTTTTCACTTTTATTTGGCAACCTATCACGCGGTCATTCGACTTCTAGTAAAAGAGAGAAACAAGTCACTCGATCCACATCAACTAGGTTAATGTTCAAGCCTAACGAAAACAGAGACAGCGCCTCCCTCGCTGTCTCTGTTTCCAATTCTCAAATTCTCTAATTCTCCAATCCCTAGTCTCCAGTCTCTAGTCTCCAATCCCCAATTACCAATTACTACGCACTCGACTTTGGTTTGCGATTCAACAACTTCCACATCGCCCACAAAATCAACGCAGGTGGTAACACAATCGGCAGGATCATCACAACCAACCAGATGAGGAAGTTCGCAATTCCCTGATACACGACCGTCACCGTGCCTTTTGCATCGTTGAACGTGTCCGCAGGCTTCCACGGGATCGGCGTCGCGGTCGGCATCGGGGTCGAGGTGGGAGTCGGCGTCAGGATAGGGAACTCAGGCTCAAAGTTGACAGTGATCGTCGAGAACGCCGAACGGTCGTTGAGATAATTCATCCGTCCCTTGATCTGTTCGATCTGCGCCTCGATGTTCGCCAATTCCTGATTGACGCGCAGAGCCTCGTCCACCGTCTTCGCATCCTTCAAAAATTCCTGAATACGAGCGCGCGTCGCTTCGAGATTCGTCAACTGCGATTGCAAATCAACATACTGATCGGTCACATCTTCGCCCGTCGCGGTTTCGTCCAGCACATCCACCGCGAGTCCGCGCAGGCGGCGCATCACATTTTCGAACTCCACCACAGGCACGCCGATCGTCACCGACGCGTACTTCAAACTGTTGCCATAATAATCCTGATACCACACCTGCGAACTGACGATGTATCCGCCCGCGTCGCCCACCACTTGCAGCGCGCGGTCAATCGCAACATTGGTATCTTCCACCATCAAGCGGATATTCGCATTCTTGACGATCATCCGATTGGATCGTTCCAGCACAGTGAGATCGCCAGATGGATTCGCGATTTCGTACGCGGCATTCGTGGGAAGCGGCAACGCCTCAACCCCAGGGACGGCTGGTGCGCCCTCCCCAACCTTTGCCGCATCTTGAGCGACAGCCTCATCGTACGCGAACGCGGGCGCTTCGGTTGCTGGAGCCTCAGTCGCAGGAGCCTCGATATAGATCGGCTCCGTTGGAGCGGCGGCTCCACATGCAGATAGCGCAATCGAAACAAGCACAAGCAACGTGAATAGAACAGAGCGAGATTTCATTTCTTCCTCCGAGTGAATAGATTTTTCTTACGGCGTTAAATTGTTGACGAAGGGATAAAAAGAAAGTTCCCGCCTGTGTGGCAAATATCCTTGGACGCAGAAGAACGCTGACTTCGCTGATTCAAAAAAAATCTGCGTTCTCAGCGTGAATCTGCGTCCCGATTTTGAGAACGCAACATCTTCACAACAATCTCCACCAACTCGGCAGGATAAACCTTCTCGTACCGTGACAATTCCTCGATCGGCATCCAGACTGGAACATAACTCCCCTCCGACGGATCGGTGAACTCCTCGCCCGTCCCCGTCCCAAACTCACCCGCGACGCGCTCCACGAGAAAATAAAACTGCCTGCTAGTTTCGATTTGAATCTCCGCCACTTTTTGCTTGACCACAACCTCGACCCCCAACTCCTCCATCGCCTCGCGGACAGCCGCTTGTTCGGGCGTTTCACCCTCGTCCACGCCGCCGCCAGGGAAGACAAAATACTCCAACCCCGCGCGGTGACGTTCGATCAGCGCGACCTTGTTATCTTCAATGAGTACGATGCCCGCGCGAGTTCGCATGAAGTTGACTATTCTCGCAACGTGATCTTCCCCACTTTATCCGCCTCATAGACGATCAAATTATGCATGGAAAAATGTTTGGCGTTGGTGGTTACAAGCGCAAGGTTTTGCTGAATGGCAGTGGCGGCGATGATGGCATCGGCATCCTCATGACTAAATCCTTTGGTTCGACCCGTTCTCACAATTTCCCCCGCCGCATCCGCAATGTCCGACGACACAACCAGTGTCTCCAAAGAGTTGAGGAGATTGAACGTAGCCTCTCGCTCGTGGTCGCGCATTCCTCGAATAATTTCAAACCGCGTCATGGCAGAAATAGTCAACCAATCGCTCACGGCGAGAGTCGCAAGCAAATTGTTGTATCCCTCCGTTTTACGCAGGCAACGGATCAGGATATTCGTGTCGAGAAGAAAATCTGTCATCGTTTTTTCTTTTTAGGTTTGCGTCCCCACTCAGCAGAAAAGTCACGCACCATGCGTTTGCGACCTTCACGAATCCAGTTGTCAATGTCTTCTGCCGTCTTCAATTCGGGGTGATCTTCATCTTTCCACGCCCCATAGGCTTTCTCAATTGCATCCTTTAATTTGCGGCGCCGCAACTCACGCGTGAGAATATCCTCCACGAAGCGCGTGCGCTCGCGGGCAGGGACGGCTTTCCGCAAGTCGTCCATCAGCGATTTGGTGACATACAAATTCATCCGTTCTTTTATGGCTCGCATGGTGTCAATCCTTTGCACTAATCGTTTGCACCAAAATTATACACCAAGTTTTACTCCGAGATGCGCCAGCGTTCGACCAGCTCAACCTTGATATCTTCGACCATAATGACCACCCTACACAATGAATTATTCGTCCAACGCACATGGTAATCCCGAAGGGATGGCAGGCTTATAGAAAATTGCGAGCATCGATTCAAATCCCGAAGGGATGACATATTGTTGTTGCCTATGACACCCCTTCGGGGTTAGACACAATTCATCCGTCATTACTATAATCATTTGACCCCTTCGGGGTCTCTGAGTTTTTTGCGTAAGGGATATTATCTATCATGCTTTAGGTAATCAAACGCTCGATACAACGCGGCGACTTGCAGCGCGTGGACGATCTGTCCGTTTTGAATCATCGGCAGGATTTCATCCAGCGGCACAAGATGGACTTCGATCTCCTCCGCGCCATCGAGATGCTGGTCAGCCACCTTCTCGGCATCGAGGGCAAGATAGCAGAACATCGTGTTAGTTTGCAAAGCGGGATTGGGAAGAAACTCGCCAAGCGGAATGACATTGGATGACGTGTAACCTGTCTCCTCGAGCAATTCCCGCATCACACCCTGCATGGGATCTTCGCCGTCATCCACCACGCCGCCAGGAATTTCCCACATCACATCCCGCGCACCGTGACGGTACTGTCGAATCAACACCGCTTGGTTATCTTTTGTAACCGCCAGAACATTTCCCCACGAACGGAATTCAAAAATAATGGCATCAAGATGATTCCCGTTGGGGAGTTCGCAATCATCAATTCGAAAGCGCGGATGGATGTGCCGCGATCCCAGCACTTTCCATGGGGTGATGGTCATGGATCAACTCTCCTCAATTTTTATTATTTACAGTTTGATGATTTGCATCGTTCGCAACGACTCCACCGCCGCGAACGTGGACTTGGTCACGCCGATCAACTGTTCGTACGGGATCGGCGGCTCGCCTCCCTCGCGGATGGATTTGACGAACGCTTTCCACTCGTTCACCCAGCCTTTATCTTGCGCTCCTCGTTCCTCTTTCATCTTTCCGTCTTTCGTCACTTGCAAGGACACGAAATCATCCAGCACCGCGACCATGCCACCGCAAAATATTTCCACGCGCTCTTTGGGGAAGGATTTATCGCCGTTGGCGAGATAATCCACAACGCCGATTGAGCCATCGGGAAAAGTAAACGTCATGGAGACATTGTCTTCGCGGTATTTGCCGCCATCGGGCAGCACGTGCGCGGTCACAGAGACGGGAGCCGCGCCGACGAGGAACGTGATGAAATCAATGAAGTGGCACGCTTCGCCGATGATGCGTCCACCGCCGATGTTGGGGTCTTGAGTCCAGTGCGTGGGAGGGAGGTAGCCTGCGTTGATGCGGTAATGAGCATGGAGGGGAGATTGGAGATTGGAGACTAGAGACTTGAGATTTTGGGCTAAAGGAGCAAAGCGGCGGTTGAAACCAGTCATCAGTAAACAGTTATCAGTTTTTTTCAACTGTTTACTGATGACCGATAACTGATCGCTATTTATCGCCAGTGGCTTTTCGACGAACACATGCTTTCCTGCTTTCAGTGCTTTAACAACAAGTTCGGCATGTGAATCATGGCGGGTGAGAACGGCGACTGTGTTGACGTTCGGATCATTGATGATTTCATCTTCGTTTGAAGTCGCATATTTGAAGCCAAACTTTTTGCCCGCGTGTTGCGCGTGGAGTCCGCCAGCGGAGGCGATGCCGACAAGTTGAACACCGTCCACTTTTTTGATGGCGGGGAGAAGAACAGAGTTGGCGAAGAGACCAGCGCCCAAGACGCCGAGATTTACGATTGACGATTTTCGATTTACGATTGGCGGGAAGGCAACGCGTCTTTCCTCTTTCTTCTTTCCTTGAGGATACGTCAACACCACCCCAAGAAACAACTCTTTCTTCTTCCCCGTAATCACCTCATACGCCTGTGTCGCTTTTTCGATTGGGAAGCGATGCGTAACCAGCGGCTTTGCTATCAGCTTTCCACTCTCCATCAAATCAACGACTGCTTGGAAGTTTCGACCCTCCGTCCATCTCACATAGCCAAGCGGATAGTCTTGTCCGTTTTCTTCGTAATTGGAATCGTAGCGACCTGGTCCGTAGGAACGCGAGTTGATGAAGGAGAGTTCTTTTTCGTAGTATATTTTTCTGGGGAGTGTTAGCCCAACTGCGCCCGTTGCAACGACGCGCGCTTTGTCACGCGCGATGACGCCTGCGAGTTCAACGGGATCATTAGATGGAGTGTCGGCGCAGATGAGGACAACGTCGAAGCCGCGATTGGCAGTAAAAAGCTGAGGTGTAGATTCCGCACGTTGACGCGAGACAGCCTCCAGTCCGAGGGATGAGGCGATGTCAATCCGCTTGGGATCGAGATCAATGCCCAAGACGTTACATCCAGCGGCGGATGCGATTTGAATCATCAATAATCCCACGAGACCCAAACCGATCACCGCGACGTTCTCGCCAAGTTGCGGCTCAGCCAGGCGAAATCCGTGCATGGCAATCGCGCCGAGCGTGGTGAACGCCGCGGATTCAAAGTCTACATTTTTCGGCAGAGGAGTTAAGAGATTGCGCGGCACGACGTTGTATTCGGCGTGGACGGCAAATCCGCCGCCCGCGCACGCCACACGTTGACCAACTTTGTAGCCTTGCATTTTTTTTCCAAGCGCGACGATCGTGCCAGCGGACGAATATCCGAGCGCCATCGGCTGGTCGAGGCGATTGAACGCGGCTTGCATCGTGTTGACCAAGCCCTCGCGTTTTGCTTTGTCGAGGACTTGCTTGACGAGGTCGGGGCGCGAACGCGCCTTGCCGACGAGACTCTTTTCGGCGAATTCGACAACCATGCGCTCGGTTCCCGCGGACACGAGGCTGGCTTCCACTTTGACGAGCGCCTGCCCCTCGCGCGGAGTCGGCATGGGAACGTCTTCGATGGAGGCTTTGCCTGTTTTGATATTTTGGAGGAGTTGTTTCATTTCTATTTACGATTTACGATTGACGATTTTGGATTTACGATTTGAGATTGGTGATTCGGTGTGGGGGAAAGTATACCCGATGAGCGAGTGATATAATTTGCGTAACTTAACTCACTGCACAGAATGTCATTCTGAGCGGAGCGAAGAATCTCTGTCACCGTCGTAGAGACCCTTCGCTGGCGCTCAGGGTGACATGCCTGATGACATAAAACAGGAGAATTGCCGTGTCCGATTCACGA
>JAJTXU010000144.1 GCA_021462845.1 Anaerolineales bacterium | reverse complement strand
AGCACGATCGCCCCAGAGTTGAGCGGACGCTGGGATAAAGCGCGCAGGTTCAACGTCGCGTGGGAGGCGTTGAGGCGAATCCAGCCGCAGAAGTGGGTCACGCATCGCTTTCCAATTGACAAGGCAGCAGAGGCGTATCGCCTGCTGGATGAAAATCCGCAAGAGACGATTCAAGTAATTTTTAATTACGAAGAATGAAAACTGTAATCAAACATTTGGCTCCAGCAGGAATAATTGGTTTCCTTGCCTTCATAATCCAGCTCTTCCCATCGCTCTTTATTGCGGCAGTGTTTTTAGTTGACGACGAGTTGATAATTGACGACCTTATAAAAGGAGTGATTTATTTTATGTGGCGAGCGTTGTTGATCGCACTCGCGCCAGCAGTAATAGCCGTTCCATTCGAGAAGCTGGCTAATAAAAACAGGAAACTGATCTTTTTAACACCGCTCTTGCTTTTTGGTATTCTCGCAATTTCATTGACGATTGCAGTTCTTTTTGAAAAAATTAACCGTGCTTTCTCAATCTCCTTGTTAGACATATCCATTTTCGTCATATTGCCT
The DNA here is from genome assembly GCA_021462845.1 of Anaerolineales bacterium. GTDB lineage: Bacteria > Chloroflexota > Anaerolineae > Anaerolineales > Villigracilaceae > Defluviilinea. The sequence goes on along the minus strand of JAJTXU010000144.1, from coordinate 9,539 downwards.
TATAGCATTTTATTCTGTATCTATTGGGTCTTACTATGGACAGAGACAATAATTTATCAGACTGCCAAGAAACTCATTAGCAGGATAGTAGCGCGTTGAAGGATTGTGAAAACCAATCATGGATTTTAACTACACCAACCTTGAAACCTGCCATGAAGCGACGGGAGTCGTTGTCGTCATTGACGTGATCCGCGCGTTCACGAATGCGGCGTTTGTATTTCATCGCGGCGCGACAGAAATCTATCCCGTCAGCGGCGTGGAGGAGGCGTTGCATCTCAAAGCGCAGATTCCAAATTCGCTGGCTTGCGGCGAGGTTGGCGGATTGCCACCCGAGGGATTCGATTTCGGCAACTCACCCACACAAACGAACGCGCTTGATCTACATGGAAAAGTTATCGTCCAACGCACAGGCGCAGGGACGCAGGGAATCGCTCGCAGTGGGAAAGCCAGCAAGATCATTGCCGCAAGTTTCGTTGTCGCGCAACAGACCATCAACTACTTAAAAAAACTTTCGCCTGATGCGGTGACATTTGTCATCACTGGGCAAACTTATGATGGCGGCGAGGAAGACCTTGCTTGCGCAGAATATCTGGAGGCGTTGTTGAAAGGCGTATCGCCTGACCCTGCCCCATTTCTGAAGAGGGTTGCGAACTCAAGAGACGCGGAGATATTCAAAGACCCACGATTTCCCAGTTCAGACCTAATCCATTGCACGAGCCTGAATAAATTTGATTTCGCCATGCCTGTTACAAAACAAAACGGACATTATGTTATGCGCGCAGTAAAACCTTGACCGCGGAGCATTTATGTACACACTCGGAGTTCGACGTGATTTCATCGCAATGCATTTCCTCATCGGCGGAGATTGGGGTGCTGAAAATTTCCCGAACTCGCATCATTACGTCCTTGAATTGCAACTTGAGGGGAAAGAGTTAAATCAACACGGTTATCTTGTCGACATTGTGGACGTGGAGAAACACCTTGACGACGTTATCGGTCAATACAAAGAACAGATGTTGAACGAATGTCCAGCGTTTGCAGGGCTGAATCCATCCATCGAGCATTTCGCGCGGATATTGGCAATGTCGCTGAGCGAGCGCATCCAGGCGAAGAATATCTCCGCGCTGAAGGTTGTGTTGTGGGAGAACGAGTCCGCTTGGGCGGCGTATCGAGTTACGCGTTAAGAGGTACGAGGCGCGTAACCTCGCACTTCGTATTGAGTACTGCGTAAAACAGCATGAGGATAGGATTTGTCATTTACGGCTCGTTGGATACGGTCAGCGGCGGGTATTTGTATGACCGCAAGTTGGTGGAATATCTTCGAGCGCAGGGAGATGCCGTTGAAATCATTAGTTTGCCGTGGCGAAATTATTCCGCGCATTTGACGGATAATTTTCGGTTTCGACTTCCGCCCAACCTGGACATTCTCATTCAAGATGAATTGAATCACCCATCGTTGATCGCGGCAAACGCAGGGAAACATCCCTACCCCATCGTGTCGCTTGTTCATCATTTGCGATGTTCGGAGTTGAGACCGAAATGGCAGAATTGGTTCTACCGAATTATTGAAAAGACATACCTGCAAAGCGCGGATGGGTTTATTTTCAATTCAAAAACGACCGAGAGAGTAGTTACTAGATTAGTAGAGAATAGGAAGCCATCGGTCATTGGGTATCCGCCAACAGACAGGTTTGGAGAGGCGATTTCAGAACAGGAAGTCATTGAACGGGCAAAGAAGGAAGAATTTCGAATTTTGTTTCTTGGAAATGTGATTTATCGAAAGGGGCTGCATACGTTGCTCGAAGCAGTCGAAAGTCTAAGGCGCCGCCCTGAGCTTGCCGAAGGGTCGAAGGTCAGGGTGGATGTGGTTGGGTCATTGAGTTCTGAACCAAGCTATGCGCGATCCATGCAAGAGAAAGTAAAAGTCTCCAGTCTCCAGTCTCAAGTTATTTTTCATGGCGTGCTGGATAATGATCCGCTCATCGAAAAACTAAAGCAAGCGCATGTTCTCGTCGTGCCATCGAGTTATGAGGGATATGGCATCGTCTACCTCGAAGGGATGTGCTTCGGTCTGCCCGCGATTGGGACGACGGCTGGGGCGGCGGGAGAAATCATCCACGATGGCGACGACGGATTCTTAACCGAGCCGGAGAATGCCGACCAATTGGCGAACAGGCTGAAGGTCCTGAATGAGAAGCGGGATGTTTTAGTCCAGATGAGTCTTGCGGCGAGAAGTCGGTATCTTCGTCAGCCGAGGTGGGATGAAACGGCGGAGTCCATTCGAAGGTTTTTGCAAGGAATGGTCGAAACGCATTAATGCTATAATCACCGCATCAAAACATCTACATCAGCAGTCCACCGCTGTTTTCGATTGAGGGATACTCACTCTTTACACGTGCAAGACTTCTGAAGAACAGGAAACATTTTGAATTTCGATCAATTTAATTTAGATTCCCGCCTCATGCAGGGAATCAAGAATGCGGGGTATGAAACAGCGACTCCGATTCAAGAGGCGGCGATCCCTGCCGCGCTACGCGGACGAGACATCATCGGCACCGCGCAGACGGGCACAGGCAAGACCGCCGCGTTCGTCCTCCCCATTCTCAACAAGTTGCTCGACGGACCACGCGGGATGCCGCGCGCGCTCATCGTCACACCGACGCGCGAACTCGCCGAGCAGATCAATCAGGTCGTGCGCGCGCTGTCGGCGGGAACGGGGCTGAGGAGCGCGACCATCTATGGGGGCGTCGGAGCCGACCGTCAGATCAAGGCATTGCGCAACGGCGTGGAAATCCTGGTTGCTACGCCTGGTCGCCTGCTCGACCTCATCGGACAACGCCATGCGAAAATGAATCGCATCGAAATTTTGGTGCTCGATGAAGCCGACCGCATGTTCGATATGGGTTTTCTGCCCGATGTGCGGCGCATTATCAAAGCCGTGCCAACCCAACGGCAAACGATGTTGTTCTCCGCCACCTTCCCTGCCGAAGTGGAACAACTCGCGGGGCAATCACTCGTTGAGCCGCAAAAAATTGCGATGGGCATCAGTAAGCCCGCCGTCACAGTGAGCCATGCGCTCTATCCTGTGCCGCAACATTTGAAAACGGGAGTGTTGTTGAAACTCCTCAAGCAAACTGATTCAGATTCCATTTTAGTTTTCGTGCGCACGAAACATCGCGCCGACAAGGTGGCGAAACAGATCGCGCACGCGGGTTATCGCGTCACAAGTTTGCATGGCAACCGCACGCAGGGACAGCGCGAGCGCGCGCTCCACGGATTCAAAACGGGACACTTTCATATCATGGTCGCCACCGACATCGCGGCGCGCGGTCTCGATATTGACAGCATCACGCACGTCATCAACTACGACATGCCCGACACCGCCGACGCCTATATCCACCGCATCGGGCGCACGGGACGCGCGCAACGCACCGGCGACGCGTTCACGCTGGTCACCGACGAAGACAAGGATATGATCCGCACTCTCGAGCGCATCATGGGGCATCCGCTGGAGAAAAAGACTCTGCCCGACTTCGACTACTCGCCTCCAGCCCCGCCTCGGTCTGGTCACCAACGCCGTGAAGGGACTCGCCCCCCACGCCCCGCTCCCACGCCGACGAGGTTCTCCAAGAATCGCCTCGCGCCGAGGCGAAGATCGTAATTGGTAATTTGAACCCGTCTATGGTTTTCTCAAGAAAGATTGACAAGTAGCAAGAAGTAGATCCTTCTCGGTAGAATTGTGAGCGCTAAGCAAACAAAATACCGAGGAGGATATCCTTTGCCTCCAGCGGCGAATCGGATATCACGTCTTCGTACAGATCGGTGATGACGAATCCCGCCGAGCAGGTCGGTCAGCAAGCGACCGAATTCGAGGGCGTGTAACCTTTTAATTCTTTGAAATTCAGAATGAATATTTTATAATATGCCAAGAACTTGATTTCTGTTCATTCAAGGAGGTGGCTGGGAAAGATTTTCAGGGGCGCTCTGAACTACGGCAAACGATCCAATTAGACAACCATGAGGAGATTGTATGAAACGATCAGTTCGTATGTTTGTTGTATTACTATTAGTGGGGTTGATCCTGATGCCAGCCCAATCATTGGCGCAGGCATCGAATCTGGCAGGCGTGGGTCTGCTGGATGACTTCAACCGGGCGAACGGGGTATTAAACGGAAATTGGTCTGGCAACCGATCGAAGTATCGCATCTTGAACAACCAGTTGTATGTCAATAGCAACGCGTCGAATGCGGACATTTACTGGAAGACCGCTCTTGGCGTCGACCAGGAGGCTTATGTCACCTTCGTCGATGTAAAAGACACCGCCACCGAACAGAACCTTCTGCTCAAAGCGCAAAGCAACCGCACCTGGGGCGATGGCGTCATCGAAGTCCTTTACGATGCGAACAATCATGTTGTGCAGGTGTGGACGTGGGAGTGGCCCAAAGGCTGGGTCAAATATGGCGATGATATGCCCGCCACCTTCGCGGATGGCGATACTTTCAGCGCCCGCGCTTATGGCAATGGGTTTGTCGAAGTCTATCAGAACGATACCCTGTTGGGCGCGCGCGATATCACCGCCTGGCCCCACTACGCCAAAGGCGGATATGTCGGTCTGTGGTTCATCGGCGGGCGCGGAGCCATCCTCGATGATTTCGGCGGCGGGACGATCATCGATCCTCCGTACCAGCTTGTCGACCTCCAATTGCTGGCTTTCAATGACTATCACGGGTACCTCGAGACCTCTGGAAACCCGGGACCCGGTAACGTGGGTACCGATCCGGCTGGCGGCGGTGAATTCCTGTCCGCGAAACTTACCCAACTCCGCACAGGACACACAAACAGCCTGACAGTGGCGGCGGGAGACTTGATCGGCGGCTCGCCCTTCCTCTCCGGCATGTTCCACGATGAACCTTCCGTCGAATCGTTAAATGCCATGGGACTGGATGTTTCCAGCGTCGGCAATCACGAGTTCGATGAAGGCGTAGTCGAACTCTTGCGTATGCAAAACGGCGGTTGTCACCCGGTGGATGGCTGTTACTTCCCGGGCAACCCATATCCCGGCGCAAACTTCAAATGGCTTGCCGCAAACGTCGTCAACGATGTGACCGGCGAAACGCCCTTGCCTCCGTACTGGATCGACGAGATCGATGGCGTGAAAGTCGGCTTCATCGGCATGACTCTCGAAGCGACTAACACGCTTGTGTCGCAATCCGGCATCAATGGCTGGACCTTCCTCGATGAAGCCGATACTGCCAACGCGCTCGTTCCTGAATTGCAGGCGCAAGGGGTGGAAGCGATCATTGTGCTCATGCACGAAGGCGGCTCACAAACGCCTCCTCCGGGCGCGGTCAATGCTTGTGTCGGTATCAGCGGACCTGTCGTGCAGATCAACAACCTGCTCGATCCCGCCATTGACGCGGTGGTCACCGGCCACACGCACCTGCCATATAACTGTCTGCTCAACGACCCGAATGGGAATCCCCGAATTGTGACGAGCGCGTATTCGTTTGGGCGTGTAGTGTCCGAGATCAACCTTGTTCTTGACCATCGCACAGGCGACATCCGCCGCGATCTCAGCTCGGCGACCAACCATGCGGTCGTTCGCGCGCAATTGACGGCTGATGCCGCCATCACCGCCATCATCACCAAGTGGAAGGTGATCAGCGACCCGATCGGTAAGGCGCAGGTGGGTACTATCACGGCAGACATCCGCCGCGCCTTCAACGGTTCCGCCGAAGACCGAAGCTCTGAGTCGAACGCGGGCAACATGATTGCCGATGCCCAACTCTTTGCAACCCAGGCCAATGGCGCGCAGATCGCCTTCATGAACCCAGGCGGCATCCGCTCAGATTTGATCTTCGCCAAATCTGGTGCAGAGGCGGTGGACGGTATCGTCACCTACTCAGAGGCATTCACGTTCCAGCCGTTCAGCAACGTTCTGATGACGATGCCCATGACCGGCGCTCAAGTTCAGTCTGTGCTTGAAGACCAGTGCCAACCTGCCGGTTCGAGCCGACCGTTCTTACATCTTGGCGTATCGGTTGGGTTCACGTACGATCTTTCCAAGACTTTTGGTCCGGTGGATCACGACAATAACCCGACCACTCCGCCGGCAAATTCGTGCACGTCGATCACGGTCTCGAACATCATGTTGAATGGTGTTCCGCTCAACCCCGCGGATACGTACATGGTGACGGTCAACCAGTTCCTTGCTGACGGCGGCGATAACTTCGTCACCTTCCGCGATATCGATCCGTCCCTGCGCATCGGCGGCGGCATCGACCTCGACGAACTCATCGGCTACTTTGCGGCGAATAGCCCGGTCTCTCCTCCGGGGACAGATCGAGCGAACGAACTGCCATAAGAATTAGAAAGAGTCGTTTCAATGAATCAGGGTCGCAATACTGCGACCCTGATTTTTATTTCTTCACTGCCCGCGTGGCAATGTAGTTGGGATGATATTTCCCCAGCGGCGAATCGGACATCACGTCTTCGTACAGGTCGGTGATGACGAACCCCGCCGCGCATTGCCCGCCGAGCAGGTCGGTCAGCGAGTGACCGAATTCGAGCGGCAAACCTTTTGTGAGATATTCGTCCAAGTCTTCTTTCGAGAGGCTGGTCACATCGGAGTAGGGGATGGAGTGCGTGACTTCGAGAATACCTTCGTCCATTTTGTACAGGTCAAATATGTAGTGGACGGGGTTCATCGAACCCGTCAACAAAATCCCGCCGTGACGAAGCGCTCGGAAACACTCTTTCCACACCGCGCGGACATCTTGCATGAAAACCGTCGAAACGGGATTGAAGATCAGATCGAACGACTCATCGGCAAACGCGGACAAATCCGCTGCGTCGCCTTCAACAGTTTTGAGCGTCAAGCCTTCACGTTCGGCAACGAGTGTGTCTTGTTTGAGTTGAGCGGGGGAGTTGTCGAAGACGGTCACGTTCGCGCCGAGCGCGGCGAAGACGGGTCCCTGCTGACCGCCTCCGCTGGCGAGGCATAACACGTCCGCGCCGTTGAGGGGAGGAAACCAACGATACGGAGTTGGAATATTCTCCGTGAGCATAACCTGGAACTCGCCGCGTTTCGCTTGTTCGATGACTTCGTGAGTCACAGGCTGCGTCCAGCGGTTGTTCGATTCGACTTCGCGGTTCCATGCTTCGCGGTTGTAAGTGCGAATGTCCATGTGTGATTCCTCGGGTAGAACGTGTCGCGGGTTTCGTAGTGGGGTTTCGTAGTGGCGACTTCAGTCGCCCTATTACCGAACGATTGAAGTCGTTACTACGTTCAACCTGCGGGTCGTGTTCTATCATCCTTGCGATTCTGTCAATTACAGGGATTTTACATGGGGATAATATTGTTGTAAATCGGATTCGTAAAATTGGCAGAAAGGAGAATCATCGTGAAAAAAACCTTGCTCATCATCTCTGTTTTGTTTCTCGTTTCCGCGTGCGCCGCGCCTGTAACTCAAGCCGCGCCGACGCAGGCTCCAGTGGTGGAGTCGCCTTCAGAGACGGCGACCCAGCCTCCAGCGGCGACTGAGGCGAGTGTTCCAGTCACGGAGGATTACGCCATCTTCTCGATCAACGTGCAGGATTTTTCGCGTCCCGCCGAATCTGCCGCGGTGTTGAATCGCATCCTTGACCTGCACGAAGAATTGAACGTGCCAGTGGATGTCTATCTCACCGATGTGATGGCGAAGGTTTATGCGGAACAATATCCCGACCTGTTGACGCGATTGAAAACGTCGTCCGTGGTTGCGGTCTCGTATCATTATCGCGCGCCGCGACCGTATGCCAACAATTACGATTGGCTCGGCTTAAGTGCGATGAGCGCCGATGAGTTGTATCAAACGGTGATGCGTTACGAAACGCGCGCGGTTGACCCTGTGACGGGACAAACAACGGACGATGCGGGCGGCTATCAATATGTTGCCGATGTGATCGGGTATGCGCCATACGCGGCGTCGTCCATTGCGGACTCGGCTGAAATTGACAGCGCGATCCTGCAAGTGTTCAACGATCTCGGCGCGCAGATGACGGTGGTGCATGGTCGCGCGTTGAATCTCGGCGACATGAAAAAAGGTTTGCCGATCCGCCCCGAACATTACGATTACAAATTATTCGAATACACCAGCGATGCGATAACGGGTTTTGAATCCGCGCTCACGCAGGCGCATGAGTCGGGCGGCGTTGCGCCGTATTTCGTCGGCGTGAAAATGCACGATAACGATTTCTTCGCAATAAAATCTGCGTGGCTCACTGTGTATGTCGACGGCGGCAAACGCCCGAATTGGGACACGTCGCTCGCCGCGCCGTTACTCTCGCAACCCGAACAGGAAGCGATGTGGTCGTTGTACGAGCAAACCGTTCGCTATGTCGCATCGCAAACTCAACGCGTAACGCCAGTCAACATTCCGATGGTGTTGGAAATGTTGAAATAAATTCTCGTAGTGCGGGATGATATGCCGCACAAAATCACATGGCGGAATAACATTCCGCCCCACGAAACAAAAAGGATTTCCCATGAAAAAACTTTTCACCTTCGCAATTGGATTGATCGTATTAACAGCCTGCATCTCCGTCCCATCTGCGCCTCAGACTCAAGGTGGACCTGATTCAGTTTCCCCAACCGAATCTCCGCTGACAGTTCCTCCCGCGCCTGCGACCTCTGACACTACACTTTACATCTCCGCCACCCTGCACATCGAATCGAAATTCGACTCGTGGCCCGCAGACACCGAAGCCTTCCTCAACTTTCTCCAGCAAACAACGGACGCGGGCATCCGCTGGTCCATCGGCGGTGACATAGGCTGGCTCGAGTCTGCGGAGGATGCGCAAGAAATTGTCCAACGTTCTGCGGCGATGGGCGCGCAATGGGACAATCACGCGCACAGCCCGAACGACCTCGCGAAGATCGCGTCCATTCTCTCCTCGTGGGGCGCCGCGCCGACCGGCGTGGTGAGCGGATTCTTGATCGAAGACTTCGATGGCTTGCAACCGAGTTACTCCCATCAAGGATATACGTGGGTTCCTCAAATCATTTGGGGCGGAGTGGTCTGCCCTGGTCACAAAGATGGATGCGATGATCTATCGGTAAGTTTGTATCGCCCAACAAGCAGTTCTCAATTTGATGTCCACAACCCCAACGGAGCGCTGATCAAACTCGGCGGCGGAAGCCATCAATTGGCAGATGCAGAATCGCTCGCCGCGCAAATTGCGCAGGGGCAACATCCATACCCTGTGATCGGGTACACGATCATGGTCGAGCCTGAGACTCTGCGAATTTCAACCTCGTCCACGGATGATGTCAATGTCATCCTCGCGTTTGTCGAGCGCATGAACGCGTATCCATTTGTCCGCTGGGCGACGATTGAAGAGACCGCGCAGGCGTGGGTAAACGCTGGGGAAGTGGCGTTTCAGATCAACGAATAAGATTCAAACATGACTTACGCAGATCGAAAACCTTTTGCCGCGAATTTCACTAATTCACGCGAATTTTTAAAAAATTAGCGGAAATTCGCGTAATTCGCGGCTTG
>JAJTXU010000143.1 GCA_021462845.1 Anaerolineales bacterium | reverse complement strand
GCTGGTCATTTACCAGCGCGGATACTCGCGCTCGTTCGTCCACATCCGCGACGTGGCGCGCGGCGTCATCATGGGACTCGAAGCCGAGCAGTCGAAGATCCGCGGGCAAATTTTCAATCTCGGCACGGATAATGGAAATTATTCGAAGGACGATATCGTCGCGTTGGTCCGCAAGCGTATGCCCGAAGTGGAGATCGAATACAAAGACCTCACCTTCGGCGGCGACATGCGCGACATCACCGTGTCGTTTGCGAAGATAAAAAGCGTCCTGGGCTTCGACACCACTCTCGACGTTGACGATGGCATCCGCGAGTTGTTGTTCGCGTTGAAGACGGGCTTGATCCAGAACCCGACAGATACCCGTTATCGCAACGCGCAGTTTATTGTTCAATAGAAACCAAAAACCTGACAGGTCTCATCAACGCCTCGATCCGTCGAAGCATTGGCGCGGACAGAGAATCTAATCTGTCGGGCTTTCTCGGAGACCTGTCAGGTTTATATGTAGGAACAACCATGACCAACACCTTCTGGCAAAACAAAAAAGTAATCGTCACGGGCGGAAGCGGCTTCCTCGGCTCATTCGTCGTGGAGAAACTTCAAGCACGCGGCGCGGCGGATATTTTCGTCCCGCGCAGTACGCAGTATGACCTGCGAAAATCGGAAGACATCTCGCGCGTCCTCGCTGATTACAAAGCGGACATCGTGATTCACCTCGCCGCCCTCGCAGGCGGGATCGGCGCAAACATGGGACGCCCCGCCGAATTTTTCTACGACAATTTGATGATGGGCGTGCCGTTGTTGCATCAGGCTTGGCAAAAGGGAATTGAAAAATTTGTCGCCGTCGGTTCGATCTGCTCGTACCCGAAATTCACGCCGATTCCATTCAAGGAAGAAGAACTTTGGAACGGCTACCCCGAAGAGACAAATGCTCCCTACGGCTTGGCGAAGAAAATGTTGCTTGTGCAATCGCAGGCGTATCGCCAGCAATACGGATACAACTCGATCTACTTGATGCCTGTGAATCTGTTCGGTCCGCGCGATAACTTTGACTTGGCGACATCGCACGTCATCCCCGCGTTGATCCGCAAAACGGTCGAAGCGACTGAGCGCGGCGACAAGGAAATCCCTGCGTGGGGCGACGGCTCGCCGACGCGTGAATTCCTCTACGTGGAAGACGCCGCCGATGGGATCGTCACCGCCGCCGAAAAATACAACGGCGCAGAGCCTGTCAATCTTGGTTCAGGCTACGAAATTTCGATCAAAGACCTCGTCGAGATGACCGCGAAAATGACGGGCTTCACGGGCAAGATCGTCTGGCAGACAGACAAGCCGAATGGTCAACCGCGTCGCGCGCTCGACGTCAGCCGCGCAAAAGAATATTTCGGCTGGTCTGCGCAGGTCCCCTTCGAGGAGGGGATGCGAAGAACGATTGAGTGGTTTAAGGAAAACCGAAAATAAACGGAACGCGGACTTCAGTCCGCAAATATAAAAAGCAAGCCAACTCGCAAAAAGCGGACTGAAGTCCGCAATCCGAAAATGACTGAACCTACCACCATCTACATCAAACCCTCCAAAGGACTCGCCGCGTTGAATCTGCGCGACCTGTGGACGTACCGCGAGTTGATCTTCTTCATGGTGTGGCGCGATGTGAAAGTGAAATACAAACAGACTCTGCTCGGCATGGCGTGGGCTGTGATTCAACCCGTAATGACGATGCTCGTGTTCACCTTCCTCTTTGACAAAGTGGCGAAACTTCCCACCGAAGGCATACCCTATCCCGTGTTTTCGTTCACCGCGTTATTGCCGTGGGGCTTGTTCGTCGTCGCGCTCAATCAAGGCAGTCGCTCGCTCGTGGCGCACAACAACATGGTCACGAAAATTTATTTCCCGCGCCTCATCCTGCCGATGTCGTCGGTCTTCGCGGGGCTGGTGGATTTCGCCATCGCTTTCGTCATCCTCATCGCTCTGATGTTTTACTATCAAGTGACTCCCGCGTGGAATTTGCTCTGGACTCTTCCGCTCTTCCTCCTGCTCGCGATCATCACCGCGTTGGGGATCGCGCTGTGGCTCTCGGCGATCAACGTGAAATATCGGGACGTGAACCAAGCCCTCCCGTTCTTGACTCAGTTCTGGCTGTTCGCCACACCTGTGGCTTACTCGGCGTCTGTAGTTTCTGACAAGTGGCAGATCCTCTACTCGCTCAACCCGATGGCAGGCGTCGTCAACGGATTCCGCTGGGCGCTCCTCGGCGCTGGCAACGGACCCGACATCACGCTTTGGGTTTCGGCGACTATTTCTGTATTGCTTCTGATCTCTGGCTTGTTCTACTTCCGCAGTATGGAAAAAACTTTTGCCGACACAATCTAGCCGCAATTCTCTAATCCTCTAATTCTCAATCTCTAATCTCCAGTCTCCAATCTCCAATTACTAATTACCAATTACCCTCACTCAATGACAACCGCTATCTCAGTAAAAAACCTCGGCAAGCAATATAAGATCGGCGCGGCGGAAACGAAATTCCGCTATAACATGCTGCGTGATGTGATCGTGGATACGGTCTCTGCGCCGATCCGTTTAGCGAAAGCGCTCGTTGGAAAATCTGACCGACGTATGAATCAAAATTTCATCTGGGCGTTGAAGGATGTGTCGTTCGATCTCGACGAGGGGAAAGTCCTCGGCATCGTCGGGCGGAACGGCGCGGGCAAAAGCACACTGTTGAAGATCCTCTCGCGCGTCACCGAACCGACCGAAGGGACTGTCACGGTGCGCGGGCGAGTCGGCTCGCTTCTCGAAGTGGGAACGGGTTTTCATCCCGAATTGACGGGGCGCGAAAACATCTACATGAACGGCGCGATCCTCGGCATGAAGCGTGCGCAGATTGACCGCAACTTCGACGCCATCGTGGACTTTTCCGAAGTGGGGCAGTTCATTGACACGCCCGTCAAACGCTATTCGTCGGGCATGTATTTGCGTCTCGCGTTCGCGGTCGCCGCGCATTTGGAGCCAGACATTCTTGTCGTGGATGAAGTGCTTGCCGTCGGCGACGCGGAATTTCAACGCAAGTGCATCGGCAAGATGAACGACGTGGCGCAGCAGGGACGCACGGTGTTGTTTGTGAGTCACAACATGTCCGCGATTCTGCGATTGACTCAAGAAGCCATCGTGATGAAAAAGGGACAACTCATCAAACGCGCGCCGACCCCCGAAGCCGTTGACTTTTATCTCGCGTCGGGTCAAGCCGAGTCGGGTGAGCGCGTGTGGGAGGCGGACGAGGTTCCAGCGGCGAGCGCGCCGTTCAAGCCGATCACGCTCAAGGTCCGCGAAAGAAGCGGGAAGGTCGTGGACACCGTCCGATCCACTGAGCCAGTCGTCATCGAGTTCGAATATCAACTCGACGCGCCCGTCACGGGTTTGCGCGTGGGCATGTATCTCAACACGATGCGCGGCGAATATGTGTTTACCGCGTTCGACACCGACGATGCGAAACAATATGAACAGTTCGGCGCGCGCGCGGCGGGACGTTATGTGAGCCGTTGCGAGATCCCCGCCGATTTTTTCAACGAGGGTCGTTATTATCTCGGCGTCAACGCGAGTTCGTTCGGCGTCAAGCGATATTTCATGGACGAGAACGCGCTTTCCTTCAACGTGGATATTTCTGGCGCGCCTGGCACGCAATGGCCCGAGATGCGGCAAGGACCGATTCGTCCGCGCTTGAATTGGAAGATTGAAAAAATCACCGATTAGAGAATAGAGAGTAGATGATTAGTGGTCGGACTACTCTCTATTCTCTAATTATCTACTCTCTCCTTATGAACAAAACTTCCCTCCGCAACTTTCTTGGCGAACTGCCTCTCGCCGCCGAACTTGATTATTTACTTCGGCAAAAGAATCGCGCCCGCAAAGATCACTTCAATCTTTCGCGCCTAAAAAAATCTCTCCCTCACGCCGTTGAGCAAGCCAAGCCATTTATTCAACGCCCAATACGAAATACGAAGTACGCAGTAAAGAAAGTCCTCCTCTTCGCCACCCTCCACTACTGGATCGAACAAGCCGCCTACATCTCCCTCGCGCTTGCAGGGCTGGGACACAAAGTCACGTTGATGACGTTGCCTTACTCCGAATGGCACAAAGAGATGGACAAACTGACTCAACGTCAACGCGGACTGCACACGAGCGACGCCCTCTTCCCTCTTTCTTCTTTCATTCCTCACGTTTCTCTGCTTGACCTCAAACCTTCCTCTGCTCTCCCTCCCTCCCTCAAATCCGACATCGAAGAAATCTCGCTCTGGGACGCGCAATACACCCTCATGCGCGAAGAAGTGAACATGTCAGATGCAAAGGACAAGGCGTTATACGATCTGCGCATCAAGCGCAACACCTTCGCCGCCCTCGCCGCGCTCGAATGGATGCAAGTCAACAAGCCCGATGTTGTGTTGGTCCCGAACGGACTCATTCTCGAAATGGGTATCGTCTTCCGCGTGGCGAAATATTTGAACATCCCCGCTGTCACATTTGAATTCAACGACCAGCGCGAACAGATCTGGCTGGCGCACAACACGTCCATCATGCGGCAGGACACGGATTACCTCGTGCGTGACCGTTGTTCCCTGCCGATGACCGACGAAATGTACGAGCGTCTCGCCGACTTGGAGAATGCCCGTCGCGGCGCGAGAGTCTGGGGAAAATCGAAGCGGCTGTGGCAATACGTCTCGTCGCAAGGCGCCGAAGAGACGCGCAAAGCCCTGGGCTTGGATGATCGTCCCGTTGTCCTGCTTGCCGCGAACGTATTGGGAGACAGTCTCACACTGGGACGAAACATCTTCGCCGAATCCATGAGCGAGTGGATCACGAAGACTGTTCAATATTTTGCAAAGAGAACCGATGTGCAACTGGTCATCCGTGTGCATCCTGGCGAGAAACTTGTTCCGCAGGCGAAATCCATGGCGACCGTCGTGCGCGAAGCGTTGCCTGAACTGCCGAGTCACATCCACGTCATCGGCGCGTTGGATAAGATCAACACGTATGACCTGATCGAGATCGCAAATCTCGGCTTGGCGTACACAACGACCGTCGGCGTCGAGACCGCGATGAACGGCATCCCCGTCATCTCGTGCGGACAAACTCACTACCGCGAGCGCGGCTTCACGCTGGACGTGAACACATGGGATGAATATTTTTCCACGCTGGAAAAAACTTTGTCTAATGTATCCGCGCATCGCCTGACGGATGAACAAACCGCGAAAGCATGGAATTACGCCTATCGTTTTTTCTTCGAGTACCCGCGTCCGTTCCCGTGGCGGCTGATGAATTTTTGGGATGACCTTGAAGTGTGGTCTCTCGAAAAAGTGTTGAGCGATGAAGGTATGAGTCACTTCGGAGATACGTTCAAATTCTTGGTTGGTGAACCGTTTACGTGGAAGGACTGACCTCTTTCCTCTTTCGTCTTTCATCTGTTGCAAGGAAAGAAGAAAGACGAAAGAAAGACAGTTGAGAAATTAACATGACCGATGACACGAAGAAACAAGTCCGCGAGTTTTATGACGAGATCGGCTGGCAGCAGGAAGACGACGGGAATTATCAAAACGCCCGCTACGAAGACCTGCGCCCCGTTTCGCGCGAATACATCCACAAGACGCGTCTGCGTGTGATGAACGGATTGATCCCCACAGGCAAACTCCTGCTCGATGCGGGTTCGGGTCCCGTGCAGTACGAAGAATACAAAGTCTACTCGCAGGGATACGAAAAGCGCGTGTGCCTGGATATTTCCATTCAAGCGTTACGCGAAGCGCGGACTCGTATCGGCGATCATGGCTTGTTCGTCGTCGGCGATCTCGCCAACCTCCCGTTCAAAGCCGACGCGTTCGACGGCGCGGTTTCGATGCACGCGATCCATCACCTCGCGCTCACGGAACATCCGCGTGCATATGCGGAGATCCATCGTGTGCTATCAAGCGGAAGAAGCGCGGCAATCGTCAACGGCTGGCACGATCCGCTTTTGAGTCGCATGGCTGAGCCGTTGATCGGACTGATGCGCAAACTTTCGGGTCGCTCCGAAAAAAAGAAAAAAGAATGGCTCAGCGAGGAAGCCCCCGCGGGGACGTTCGTGCAAAAGATGACTCCCGCATGGCTCAAGCGCGAGATCGGTTCGAAGATGACCATCGAGATCAAACCCTGGCGAAGCATGAGCACGCGCATCTTGCGCTGGTTCGTCCGTCCGTTCGGCGGGCGCACGTTTTTGCGAATCGTGTTTTGGCTCGAAGGCGCGTTTCCAAAATTTTTCGCGGAGAATGGGCAGTATCCGTTGATTGTGATAAAGAAAAGAGATTAGAGACTGGAGATTGGAGACTGTGTCTAAGTTCACCGACCAACACTATTTGAAGTCTGATCAATATAAAGACTCATCGAACCTTGATGCGCGCGTGGCGATCCATCAACGCTTCAGCACGAATCCGTACGGCTGGATGAATTGGGTTTTCGATCATCTGCTGAAACTTCCAACAAACGCGAAGATATTGGAATTAGGAAGCGGACCTGGATATTTATGGAAGGAAAACACGAGTCGCATCCCCTCCACTTGGGACATCACCCTCTCCGATCTTTCCGCAGGGATGCTTGATTCGGCGTGGCGGAATTTGGTCGTCACTGGACGCGCGTACAACTTCAAAGAGATCGACGCGCAGGCGATTCCGTTTCCCGACGAAACATTCGACGCGGTCATCGCCAATCACATGCTGTATCATGTCCCTGATAGACCGAAGGCGATTGGCGAGATCAAACGGGTTTTGAAAACGGACGGTCATCTCTTTGCGACGACCGTCGGTGAGAATCACATGAAAGAAATCTCAAACTGGTTTCGACGGATACACAAAAGCGACATCTGGGATATGTTCGACAATTCCTTTACCCTCGAAAACGGACTAGATCAACTGAAACCGTTTTTTCCGAACACAACGGTGTCTCGTTACGAAGATAATCTACACGTGACCGAACTGGAACTGCTGATCGCTTACATCCGTTCAGGGGTTCGGGCAGGCGAACTTTCAGAAGACGAATTTATGAAACTGCAAAATGAGTTGGCAAAAGAGTTGAAAGAACAAGGCAAAATCGTCATCACGAAAGATTCTGGACTGTTCGAAGCAAGAAAATAAATCCCGAAGGGATGGCAGGATTGTAATGACGATCCACGCCCGATGTTCAAATCCCGAAGGGATGACATAATTTATTCCACCCCTTCGGGGTTGGAAATACAAATTGAATCGGTTCTATAATCGTTTCATCCCTTCGGGATTAACGTAACAACAATTAAAAATTACGCAATAGCGCCACGTATTACGGAGTAACAATATGGACTGGAAAAATCAAGTCATCCTCATCACAGGCGGGACGGGGTCGTTCGGCAAGAAGTTTACGCAAACGCTTCTCGCCGAGAAACAGCCGAAGAAGATCATCATCTTCAGCCGTGATGAGTTGAAACAACACGAAATGCAGGTGGGCGGATTCAACCATCCGTCCCTGCGCTATTTCATTGGCGACATCCGCGACAGGGAGAGACTCGTCCGCGCGATGCACGGCGTGGACATCGTTGTCCATGCCGCGGCGTTGAAGCAGGTTCCCGCTTGTGAGTACAACCCAATGGAAGCCATCAAGACCAACATCATGGGTACGGCGAACGTGGTCGAAGCCGCGTTGGATGCGGGCGTGAAAAAAGTGATGACCATCAGCACGGATAAAGCCGTCAGCCCCGCGAATTTATACGGCGCGACAAAACTCGCCGCCGAGAAGTTGACCGTTCAAAGCAACGCCTACGCCGCTGGCACAGCGACCCGCTACTCATGCGTCCGCTACGGAAATGTGGTCGGCTCGCGCGGATCGGTCGTGCCGTTGTTCCTCAAACAGCGCGAGAGCGGAGCGGTCACCATCACAGACGAACGCATGACACGCTTCTGGTTGTCGCTGGATCAAGGCGTGAAGTTCGTCATTGATTGCATCGAACAAATGGAAGGCGGCGAAGTGTTCGTCCCGAAGATCCCCAGCACCAAAGTTATTGACCTTGCCAAAGCCATCGTGCCGAATGCGAAGATGAACATCATCGGCATCCGCCCTGGCGAAAAATTGCATGAAATGCTTATTTCAGAAGATGAGGCGCGCAATACCGTCGAACGCGGTGATGTGTATATTGTCGCGCCGCCTGAACCGCTATGGAATCGAGATATGAAATATGAAGGCAAACCATTGCCCGAAGGATTCTATTATTCCAGCGACAACAACTCCGAATGGCTGGATATTGAGGGAATCAAGAAGTTTGTTGCGCCGTTCGAAGAGTTATTCAGGCAAGGGAAGTTGGAAGGGTAAACTTCTTATGATGTCATTCTGAGCCGCGAAGCGGCGAAGAATCTCTACTGGCTCATTAGAGACCCTTCGCGAGCGCCCAGGGTGACATACCGAAAGTAGTATGAACCTTACTGCTGTTATTGCTCAATTCCCGGTTAGTTTATCTATACAGAAGAATCTGGAAATAATCGATTCTGTGTTGGAAAGAACAAAGGTGGGTGATTGGGTGATTTTCCCGGAAGGTTCGGTATCCGGGTATTCCCCAGATATGTCATTCCTTCAGCATATCGATCAGGATGAGCTATTGGCAGGTCTACAGTATATTCAGCAAGAAGCGGAACGGCGCAGAATCAATGTTTGGGTTGGCGCCTGCATGAATATGGATGGCAAATGGTTCAATACGGCACATGGTTTTTGCGCCGATGGGAAGACCCATCTCTATCGCAAGATCAATCTTGCTAACCAGGAACGCAGTGCTTTTTCAGTAGGAGATCATCTTCCGACATTTGACGTGAACACACCAGATGGTACCGTCAAAATCGGAATTCAGATTTGCCGCGAATTGCGCTTCCCTGAACAATGGGGCTGGCTTGCGCGCCGTGGGGCACAGGTCATCCTGCACTTGAATAATGCTGTGGGCGAAGATCGCTACCAATCCGTTTGGAAAAGTCATCTCGTTAGCAGAGCGGCGGAAACGCAACGCTTCGTGCTGAGCGCTAATAACGCCGCTCCCAAGCAGGGTAGTCCTACCATTGCCATCACTCCCGATGGATTGGTGATGGGCGAGATCGTGTCAGCAGATGTCGATTTTCTGAGCGTTGAACTTAACCTGACACAAGCCTCCAGCAAGTTGCTTGATCAAAGTCGTGATGATGTAGTGGCGATTAGGTCTGCTGCTCCTCATTCAAACACCTGAAACTTGGAACTTAAAACATGAGACTCTTAATCACTGGCGTAAGCGGTTTACTAGGCATCAACCTCGCCCTTGAAACCAAACGCATGCACGATGTCATCGGCGTGGACAGGGGTAAATTGAAGTCCGCTCCGTTTCGGGTGCTTCATGCGAACTTGCTCAGGTCGGGCAGTATCAACTCGATCCTCGATTCGACTCAACCCGCGTGGTTCATCAATTGCGCGGCGATGGCGAACCTTGAAGAGTGCGAGCGAGACCCGAATCAGGCGAGGATCTTGAACGCGGAGATTCCCGCTGAAATGGCGGATGCCTGCGCGAAACGAAATATCAAGTTCGTTCACCTCTCCACAGACGCGGTATTTGATGGCACGAAAGACGGCGCGTACAGCGAGGATGAGGCGCCGAATCCGCTGGGGGTCTATGCCCAGACCAAATTGGAGGGAGAACGGGCGGTTCTGTCCGCCAATCCGCAGGCGATCGTGGCGCGAGTCAACTTCTTTGGCTGGAGTCTCGGCGGGCGTCGAAGCCTCGGCGAGTTCTTCGTCAACAACTTGAGCGAGGGCAAAAACGTCAACGGCTTCACGGATGTCATCTTCTGCCCGATGTGGGTCAATCACTTGAGCCAGGGGCTGATCGCCATGATCGAAAAAGACCTGCGCGGGCTGTATCACGTGGTCGGCGCGCAGGCGATGAGCAAGTATCAGTTCGGCGTGGAGGTGGCGCGCAAGTTCGGGCTGAGAGAAAGCCTGATCGAGCCGCAATCCGTCGAACGGTCGAGCCTGACCGCCCCACGTTCCCACAATTTATGGCTGTCTGTCCACAAGTTATCCACCGATTTGGGCGGCGAAATCCCCGCGTTCTCCACTGGTTTGGACGGTTTCTATACACAGTTCCAGCAGGGTTATCCACAGAAAATCAGGGGTTATCAACAGTAACGCAATTTGCCAAATTGCGCCACGAGGAGAAACATGAACAACCTGCTCAAACTCGAAGAACTC
>JAJTXU010000142.1 GCA_021462845.1 Anaerolineales bacterium | reverse complement strand
TTCTTGAAGAGGGAATTGAAGATAACGCGGAGAACTACACGAGGTTCCTTGCCATCCAAAAAGAAGCGGTCGTCCCCGCCGCCCTGAGCGAGTCGAAGGGGGCGGGCGAGGCGAAGACTTCCATCGTGTTCACATTGAAGAATCAGCCCGGCTCGTTGTTCAAGGCGATGTCTGTGTTTGCCTTGCGAGACATTGACCTGACCAAGATCGAGTCGCGCCCGTTGCAGGGCAAGCCGTGGGAATATTTGTTTTATGTTGACTTCATCGGCTCGGCGGAGGAAGAAAGATCGAAGCGCGCGCTTGACCATCTGAGCGAATACGCGTTGACGCTGCGCGTGCTGGGGTCGTATCTGAGATTTAGGGGGTGATGGTAAGGCGGATTAGTAATTCAATTTCCCTTCTAAAACAATCACAGCCTTTCCGAAAATTATCACTTTGTTATTCTGTACTTCCACAGTCATACGACCTGTGCGCTTTGATGATTGAAACGCATTCATTCTGTTTTTACCAAGTTTCTCCGCCCAGTACTTGGCGAGAAACGTTTGCACGCCACCAGTGACGGGGTCTTCGTTCGTCCCTGCCCAGGGCCAGAAATAGCGGTAATGAAAGTCATATTCTTTATCAGCAGACCGCGCCGTGACCAGAACGCCATTAATGCCGTTGTATGAAGTTAGCAGCGCTTCAAAATCAGGCGTTAGGCTCGCCAGCAATTGCGGATCGCTGATTTCCAGAACGATGATCTTATTCTTCGGGCTATAGACCGTGTTGACGACCTCCTCCAAGCCCAAGGCGGTTAATGTCGCCGCAGGGACGGTTGCGGCGACGGTGTCGTACACTGGAAATTCCATCAATATTTCGTTGTTTTGCTTTTTTACAGCCAATTCCAATTTTTCCGACGTGATAAAGACAACCTCAGCCAAGTTGGTTTTTTCAAATATAACCTTGCCTGCCGCAAGCGTGGCGTGTCCGCACAGTGGGATTTCCTTTTTGGGCGAAAAAAATTTGATCGTGTAGGTGCCGTCTTTCTTTGTGCTTTGCACGAAGGCGGTCTCTGAAAACCCAAATTCTTGAGCGATGTTCAGCATCACTTGTTCGCTCAACTCTCCCTCAAGAAAGCAGACGCCAGCGGGGTTGCCCTTAAAAGGTTCATCTGTGAACGAATCGACAAAATATGATTTCATGATTTGCGCCCAGTGATACTCTACTTCACATCAGGCGACGTCCGCCTGCGGAGGTGTTCATCTTTTGTGTAGTTCATGTGTCCAATGTGGTGATTGAAATGGACAGCGCATCGCAAAAAAATACTGAAGCGGTCAGCCACATCGTCAACGCCTTCGGCGCGATAGGCGGCGGACCAGTCACCATCAGTTTGTTTTTCGAGCGTCACAATGACCATGTTCACGGCAACTTCCAATTCTCGCAACGCCTCTTCTTTCGATGGCGGAGTTGGCTCGGTAAATTCCAATTCGCGATCGCGTATATATCCCGTAGAAACCAATTGCGCGCCGATATAGTATTTGAGATTGCCCGTGATATGAAGGATGAGGTGCCCAATACTATTGCCATACGGATACGGGTTGGTCCAGAATTCTTGTTCTGAAAGATCGCCTGCGATATCATGAACTTTCGTCAAGAAATCATGGAAGTAATAACCAAATCCCTGACGCGCTACTTGCGAAAAATCATTCATATAATCCTCCAGTGAGATGGGAGTGGATAAAAGTTTGAGAGTGGATGTTTGAAGTCAGAAAAATACTTCGCGGAGTAGCACGCCGCGGATGGTGTTATGCGACAACACAACGAATTTCAGTCAAGGATCGAATCGCGCCTGACTCTGCCGACGACGGTCATCATGCCGTTACCTGTTAATCGGTCGAGCCGTGGCTGAGGACGATCCCCTTCTTCGCGGACCTCGATCACGGGTCGCGGACTTGATGGCAACTCGCACGCTCGATAAGTTGGGAAGATACACGTCCGTGTTGCGGGTGCTAGGATCGTATGCGATGTGTAGGGGATAAGGAAATCTCCCCTAAAAAGAAAAAGCCCAGCCTCTTTTGCAAGGCGCAGGGCTTTTTTGATCGAGTTTCCCCGCAACCCTTGACATTGCTGTTCATTGGTAGTCTGCATTATTGCTTCTCGGAGACTCTTCTTTCGTACGTGCAGCGGTAAGAAAGCGGGATATGCGCCATAAGCTTATCAGAGTTGAAATTATCAAAGCGATACCCGACAGAAACATGATGAAAACGAATAATCCGAAAATGGCGAAACCCTGGGCAACCCCTCCTGCGCCCTCGGCTCCATGAGGTTCTGGTAGCACAATGAGCACGAAAAGAATCGGAAACATTAATGTCACTGCGGTTAAGCAGATTGAGATTATGGCATTTCCTTTTAGTTCTTTGAAGCGATTTGATAGGAAGAATAAAGCCGTAAAACTAATAAGCCATCCGAGAAAAAATGAAAGGAAAAAACTGATTGTAAGAATATTTTCATCATCAACATTTTTACTATAAAAGATTATTAAGTCAATTAAGCAAGCGTCAAAGATAGGCAAAATGAGCGGAATTAGAAGAATAAAACCAAGTTTGTAAAACTGGGTTGTTCTGATGCTATATGAACGTCTCAAGGGCAACAGCGGGGTGCTTTTTTTGCGATTTACTAACATGGTCGCCAAGGTGATTAAAAAAGAGACAACAATATATATTGTTGTGATTCCAACTGTTGCAAGGAGGACTCCGATTGTGAGTGGCATAAATGGCAGGCTAACTAGGTCTTAATCCTACTTTTCGCCGTACAAGACGCCGTAGGGTGGATTATGGAGCAGATTCTTTGTATAACCTCTTATCTCCAGCATTGTACACCTAAAGATTACTCTCCATGCCTCACAACAAATCCTCGCTCACCAGCAACTCGGCATTGTAGATCGAGCCGCCCGCCGCGCCGCGGATGGTGTTGTGCGACAACACGACAAATTTCAGATCAAGGATCGGATCGCGCCTGATCCTGCCGACCACGGTCGTCATGCCGTTGCCTGTTAATCGGTCGAGCCGAGGTTGCGGACGATCCGCTTCTTCGCGGACTTGAATCACTGGTCGCGGACTTGACGGCAACTCGCGCGCGGATGAGGCGGCGGAGAAATCTCGAAGGATCGCCTCGGCAGTTTGAGGGTCCGCTTGACTCGTTAATTCCACGCTGGCGCAGACGAGGTGACCATCCGTCACTGCCACGCGATTGGTGTGCGCGCTGAATTGGATATCCGCCAGATCAATTTTGCCATTGTTATATTTTCCGAGCATCTTGCGCGGCTCCCACTCCACTTTTTCCTCTTCGCCCTTGATGTTGGGAATCACGTTATCCATGATGTCGAGCGAGGCGACGCCGGGATAGCCCGCGCCCGAAAGCGCCTGCAACGACACGGCAAAAACTTTTTTCACGCCGAACGCATCGTCGAGGGCTTTGAGCGCGATGGTCAGCCCCGTGCTTGTGCAATTCGGATTCGTGAGGATGCACCCGCTCCAGTTTTTGTTCTTGCGCTGTTGCGTGACGAGATGAACGTGATCGGCGTTGATCTCCGGGAGCAACAGCGGCACATCGTCATCGCGCCGAAACGACGAGGCGTTGGAACACACCGCCATGCCCGCGCGCGCGAATTGCGGTTCGAGGTCTTTGGCGATCTCGTTGTGCAATGCCGAAAAAACAATTTTTGCTTGGACCGAATCGGTGGAGGCAGGCACAATGACCATGTCTTTTGCATAGTCGGGCATGGGAACGTCGAGAATCCAACGCGCGGCTTGCGAATATTTTTGCCCAACCGATCTATCGGACGCGGCAAGCGCGACCACTTTGAACCATGGATGATTATCAAGCAGTGAAATGAATCGCTGACCGACTGAACCTGTTGCGCCGAGGACGGCTACGGGGATGGGGGATGGCATGGGAGGAGTCCTTTCGAGGGTGTGGTGTGAGATGTGAGTTACGAGTTACGTGTTGCGAGTTACGTGTTGTGTACTGCTGCTTCGTATTTCGTATTGTTTAACGTGAATGATGATTAGCATTGTTCGGTGGGTTGTTGTAGATTAACGATTAAACTGAGCAATCCTTCCACTTCATTTTGAACCACGGAGACACTGAGTCACGGAGTTTTTTTAATTGCTTTTCTCTGTGTCTCCGTGTCTCAGTGGTTAGGTTTTTGCTCGATGATTCAGAAAAGAGCAAAAGCCCTGCCTCAGTTCGTGGAAGTCGGCTGAAAGCCGACTCGTTCGTCAGCCCGAAGGCGTTGCACTGAGCCTGTCGAAGTGACTTCCATGCGCTGAGCCTTGGATTGAGCTCGTCGAAATCAGACGGCTTCAGCCCCGCGATTCTGAGATAACCACGTGTCCACGTGTTTACCTGTCTACGTGTTTCCGTGTTTACCTATCTACCTGCCTCCACTCGCACAATTAATTCATGCAACGCCTTCACCGCATTTTCCGTATCGCTTGCATCAACGACCAAGCTGATCGAAACTTCCGACGAGCCTTGCGCGATGGCGAGCACGTTGACGTTGTGATTGCCGAGTTGGCTAAACACTTGTCCCGCCACGCCGGGCGTGTGAAGCATCCCCGCGCCGACGACGGTGATGATGGAAACTTCTTTGGTAGACCACACGCGATCAATATCGTTGTCTTCGATCTCGCGCGCGAACGTCTCTTCGAGCGCAGGCACGATCAACGAAGCGGTTTCGGCGGGGATCGCAAAACAAATGGATTGTTCGGACGAGGCTTGCGTGATCAACGGCACGCTCGTGCCAGTGGATGCCACCGCGCCGAACGCGCGCGCCGCCACGCCCGGCACGCCCAACATGCCGCGCCCTTCGATCGTCACCAATCGTTGTTTGCGGATCGCGGTCACAGCCTTGATGACGCGCCCGTTCTTTTTTCCGTTCGACGTTAATCGCGTGCCGGCATGACTCGGGTTGAACGTGTTGCAAATGCGCAGACCAATGCCCGCCTCCACAACAGGTCGGATCGTTTTCGGGTGCAACACCTTCGCGCCGTAATACGCAAGTTCCGCAATTTCGCCATAACTGATTTCAGGCAACGTCTGCGCCTCTTTCACGATGCGCGGGTCGGTCGTCATCACGCCATCCACGTCGGTCCAAATCCACACTTCATTGGCGGGCAGGGCTTTGCCGACGATCGCGGCAGAGTAATCGCTCCCTCCGCGCCCCAGCGTGGTGATCACTCCGTCGGGCGTCGCGCCGATGAATCCCGTTGTGATCGGGACAACGCCCGCATCGAGAATCGGATTCAACACCGCGCGCGTTTTTTCTGTCGTCACCTTGAAATCGGGATTCGCATTCTGGAAGTGCGCGTTCGTGACGACAAAGGAGGCTGACTCAGTCCATTGGGCTTTGATGCCCGCTTCATTCGTCACCGCCGCCAGCAAGCGGACGCTCATCCGCTCACCCAACGACGCCACCGCATCCAGCGCGCGCGGGGTTGCTTCGCCGATCACGGCGATCGCGTTGCACAAATCAACTAACGAGAGAATTAGAGAATTGATCTCGGTCTTTGTTTGTTCGCGGAGAGTTTCATCTTTAACAAGCGCATCAAGCGCGGCGAAATGTTTTTGCCGAAGCGTGGATTCGGCTTCCGCAAGCGAATCAAGCTTCCCCTGCGCGGCGAGCGAAGCCGATTGGAGGAGAAGGTCGGTGACGCCGGACATCGCCGAGGTCACGACGACGACGCGCGCCCAATCCCGTTTCGCATCGCGGATGATCCGCGTCGCGCTGACGAGCGCATCCACAGACCCGACGGAGGTCCCGCCGAATTTCATTACGAGTGTTTTGTCCATATTTTCTCCTTGCAGTTAAGACATGACAGGTCTTACATGCGACTCAGTCTTCCACATTGTTCCCGCGGACATGGATCAGCAACCAGCGAACTTTCGCGGAGACCTGTCATGTCTGTATTTCGAGATAAAAAAACGCCCCACGTTTCCGTGAGGCGTTGCGCGTTCCGAGATAACTTTCGTGCGAGTTACTTCATCCATCCAAGCGCAAATTCCTCACGGAAAATTCCTGAGGTAGTTGTGGTCATGGTGGTGAAGCAAGCGTGTTGCATGTTGGGCGGTATTCTATGCGAGCCATGAGATTGAGTCAAGGTGGAATTTTGAATCGTCGTTTAGTGGAGCGCCTGGTCAATGTCCCAAAGAATATCTTCGATATCTTCGAGACCAATTGAGAGGCGGATAAAATCGGGGCTGACGCCGGCGGCGATCTGTTCTTCTTCGGAGAGTTGCGAGTGGGTCGTGCTGGCGGGATGAATTGCCATGGATTTCGCGTCTCCCAAATTTGCCACATGGCTGAGCAGTTGCAACTTGTTGATGAAACGCGCGCCGGCTTCTTTGCCTCCATGCACGCCGAAGCCAAGCATTGCGCCCGAGCCTAGCGGGAGATATTTTTTTGCTTTTTCATGATCGGGATGACTTACCAAGCCTGAATACGTGACCCACTTCGCTTTCGGATGACTCTCTAAAAACTCAGCCGCACGCTGCGCGTTTTTACAGTGTTGCTCCAAACGCAGGGAGAGAGTCTCCAACCCTTGCAGGAACCACCACGAAGCGATCGGCTGTTGACACGCGCCGAAGTCGCGCAGAATGCCCGCGCGGGCTTTGGAGACGAAGGCGGCGGGACCGAAATCATCGGCGTATACCACGTCATGATAGGAAGCGTCGGGCTCGGTGAAGTTTTTGAAGCGTCCGCTTTTTTTCCAGTCAAAATTGCCTTTGTCCACGATCACGCCGCCGATGGCAATGCCATGCCCGCCGATGAATTTTGTAGTGGAATGCGTGACGATATCCGCGCCCCATTCGAACGGGCGACAGAGATACGGCGTGGCAAAGGTGTTGTCAATCATCAAGGGAATCGCAAACTCGCGCGCGATGGCGGCAACTTCTTCAAACGGAAAGATATTGACGAGCGGGTTGGAAATGGTCTCGCCGTAAATAATTTTTGTGTTGGGCTGAACGGCGCGCCGAAAATTTTCGGGGTCTTTGGGGTCAACCAAAGTGACTCGAATCCCTAACTTGGGAAGCGTATATTTAAATTGCGTCACCGTCCCGCCGTACAACGTAGTCGGCGCGACGATATGGTCGCCCGCTTCGCAAATGGTCAGAATGGCGGTGGCTTGCGCGGCATGACCCGAACTGGTTTCCACCGCGCCGATGCCGCCCTCCAAACTGGCGATGCGTTCTTCGAACACGCTCGTCGTCGGGTTGGAGATGCGCGTGTAAATGTGTCCCGCTTCTTGCAAAGCGAACAACCGCGCGGCGCGTTCCGTGCTTTGCAGATCGTACGCGGCGGTCTGATAGATCGGAACGGCGCGGCTGCCGGTCGCCGGGTCAACTTGATAGCCCGCGTGTAACTGCCGTGTGGAAAAACCGAATTCGCGAATGTTTTTCATTAGGTTACTTTCTGGGTGATGGCTCAAACAAAATGATGGATTTCGTGGGGCGGGATGTTATCCCGCCAATTCAAGGGTGTGCGGGATGCCATCCCGCACCACGTCATTTAGCAAATGCCACTACCACTTCTGTTGTTTCTCCGCGTCAAAGGCTGTATTTTGATAGACGTAATAGTTCAGCCAGTTCGAATACAACAAATTGGCGTGCCCGCGCCAGCGCACGTTTGGAACCTGAGCGGGGTCGTCATTGGGATAATAATTTTTAGGGACGTGGATCGGCAGACCCTTATTCACGTCGCGGTCATATTCGCCTTTCAGCGTGAGCGGATCGTATTCCGAGTGACCCGTGACGAAGATGTGCTTGCCATCCTTTGAGCCGACGATGTAGACCCCCGCCTCCTCCGACTGCGCCAACAGTTGAATCTCGCTCACTTGGGCGATATCTTCGCTTCGGATCTCCGTGTGGCGCGAATGCGGCGCGAGGAAAAGATCGTCGAACCCGCGCAATAGACTTTCGCGAGGCTCCAATACGCGATGCTCGAACACGCCGAACATTTTGCGCGGCAAATCGTATTTCGGGATCCCGTAGCGGTGATAGAGCGCGGCTTGCGCGCCCCAGCAGATATAAAAATTGGATTCGACGTTGGTCTCCGCCCAATCGAGGATCTGGGTGAGTTCGTCCCAATAATCCACGTCTTCAAAGGGCATCTGCTCCACCGGCGCGCCGGTGATGATCAGCCCGTCAAACTCTTCCTTTCGTATTTCTTCGAAGGTAACGTAATGGTTGAGCAAATGCTCGGCATCCGTGTTCTTCGATTCATGCGTGGCGGTGTGCAACAAAGTGATTTCCACTTGCAACGCGGAGTTGGACAACAGCCGCAGTAACTGAGTTTCCGTCGCGATCTTGGTCGGCATCAGGTTCAGGATCGCCACGCGCAAGGCGCGGATGTCCTGGCGGAGCGCGCGGTCCTCGTCCATGATGAACACGTTTTCATGTTCCAGCGCGGCGCGCGCGGGAAGAGTTGCGGGAATTTTTACAGGCATGGGAAAAGCAAGGATGAAAATGGAAGGATGAAGGACAAAAATTCATCCTTCACATTTCATCCTTCATCCTTTCTTAGTTGAGCGCCTGACCCAAATCCCACAAGATATCGTCAATATCTTCGAGACCGACACTCAGTCGCACAAAATCGGGTTTCACGCCCGCGCTGAGTTGTTGTTCCTCGTTCAGTTGGCTGTGGGTAGTGGAGGCAGGGTGGATGGCGAGACTGCGCGCATCGCCTACGTTGGCAAGGTGGCTGAACAGTTGCAGACTGTCAATGAACTTTCTGCCCGCTTCCAAACCGCCCTGAATGCCGAAGCCTAAAATCGCGCCCGCGCCCTTCGGTAAATATTTTTTCGCGCGCGCATAATCGGGGTGACTCTTGAGTCCGGGGTAGGTGACCCACGAGACCTTGGGATGCTTTTCCAAATATTCGGCAACGGCTTGCGCGTTCTGCACGTGACGTTCCATGCGCAAACTGAGGGTTTCGAGTCCTTGAATGGTCTGCCATGAGTTGAACGGAGCCTGGCACGCGCCGATATCGCGCAACACGTGCACGCGCGCTTTGATGGCAAACGGAGGCAGTCCAGCGCCGGTGAGCGTCGAATACACCAACCCGTGATACGAAGGATCCGGCGTGTTGAAATTCTCGAACTTGCCGTTGCTCCAGTCGTAGTTGCCGCCGTCCACGATGACGCCGCCGATGGTGGTCCCGTTGCCGGTGATGAATTTAGTGGTGGAGTGGGTGACGATGTGCGCGCCCCATTCAAACGGGCGGAAGAGGTACGGGGTGGCAAAGGTGTTGTCGATCAGCAAGACCAGTTTATGCTTCTTGGCAATTTCGGCAACTTCTTCAAACGGGAAGACGGCAATATCGGGATTCCCCAGCGTCTCGCCGTAGATCACTTTGGTGTTCGGTTTGACCGCCGCTTCGAAATTCTTCGGGTCGGTTGGGTCTACGAATGTGACTTCGATTCCCAGCTTCGGCAGGGTATACGCAAACTGGTTGTATGTGCCTCCGTACAGACGGGACGACGAAACGATATGGTCGCCTGCGCTGAGCAGGGTGAAAATCGCCTGCGCCTGCGCCGCATGACCCGAACTGGCGGCAAGTGCCGCCACGCCGCCTTCCAGCGCCGCAAGGCGCTGTTCCAGCACGTCGGTGGTCGGGTTCATCAAGCGGGTGTAGATGTTCCCCAACTCTTTGAGCGCGAACAGATTCGCGGCGTGTTCGGTGTTCCTGAATTGATAGCTCGTTGTCTGGTACAACGGCACGGCGCGGCTTCCGGTGGTTGGGTCGGGCGAATACCCGGCGTGCAACTGACGCGTGCTAAAACCATATTGACGTTCGACGACTGTGGACATGAAACTCTCCTTGAGTATGATTTATCCGCCCATCAGGAGAAGTTTAAAAAATTTACCTCTCCTGAAAGTACAAGAAGAGGTATCAGTGACGATTCCGTCCTCTCATCTTCCAGATGTGAATGGCAATTGCCATTCATATTTGCCGAATTTGGCACCATAACTTTTGGTCTGGTTGCCGAAGCTTCACAGGGTCGGTCCCTCAGCTTCTCTGGATAAGAGCGAATATTTAATTGCGCGTGTTATATCATGGTAATTTGAAATGTGTCAAGAGTTAAATATCGATCGATCGGTATTTTATGGTTTTCTCAAAGTCCGTATTATGTCACTCTGAGGGAGCGGTTTTGCGCGACCGAAGAGTCTCGGATCTGGCTTGGTAGAGATGCTTCGGGACGCG
>JAJTXU010000141.1 GCA_021462845.1 Anaerolineales bacterium | reverse complement strand
CGCAGAAAAACGCAGATTTTTTCTTTTGAATCAGCGTGGTCAGCGTTCACACTTGCACCTGACGCAAGTGCAGGTGTCTGCGTCCCAACTTTATTTCCGATAGAATCTATTGTGTTGAAGATTAGATCATCGTCGGCTCTTCGTAGACGCCGAAGGTAAAAATTACTAAAAGAACAATATCATGGCGACCAAACCGGAGAATAATCATCGGTATCGTTATCAGTGAGTTGGTGTACATTGTTTCCGTCTGCGTCAACTATATAGATTTCCGAGTCGCCATCGCGCCCAGAGACAAACGCAATTTTCGTGCTGTCTGGTGACCAAGCCTGATCGCCTCCACCCAGTTTATTTGTCAAGTTAACAAGATCTGTGCCATCCGCATTCATAACATACATATCATAATCGCCATCCCGATGGGAGATAAAGGCAATTTTCCTACCGTTGGGAGACCAGACCGGGCTACTGTCCCATGGGCTGCGAGTGTACATGATTCTAACAAGATTGGTGCCGTCGGCATTCATCACATAGATTTCAGAATAGCTGCCCCGGCCGGTGATAGACGCTATTTTTTTACCATCGAGTGACCAGGATGGTGAGCCGTCTTTTTTGTTGAGGTTGATGAGATTAGTGCCATCAGCATTCATCACCCAAATACCTGGGTCTCCTGCGAAAACGATCTTTTGGCTGTCAGGAGACCATATCTGGCGGGAATCCCCTAACCATTTCATACTAATAATCAAATCACTGCCGTCGGCATTGATCACATAACTGTTACGATGCTGCGCGCAGCAGCCAATATAATGAACAATATAAAAGATAATCTTTTCGCCATCCGGTGACCAAACTGGACGGCAACAGCGTGTATCAAACCTCAAATTCCGATTCCCTTGATCGTAAGCGCTAATTTCTGTTGTATCTATTAATTTGGTAGGGTTGGAGCCATCCGCATTCATGATGTAGACGCTAACAGTGTTCTCATCTTTGGATATGAAAGCAATCTTTCTGCCATCCGGGGACCAGGCTGGGTGAAATTTGGGAGTTATTTCGTTTGCCAGTTTTATTTGATTACTGCCGTCGGTATTCATAACGTAGATTTCCGGGTAACCATCCCGCTCGGACATAAACGCGATCTTTCCCATGCCGCCACCAATAGGAGTCGGGGTAATGGTAGGCGTAAACGTCGGTACCGGAGTCAATGTTTGGGTTGGGGGAATGGCTGTTTCTGTTGGAACCAAACTTGGCGATAATACGATGCGGAATGTTGCTGTTGGCAAAGCCTCCGAACGTGACGAACATCCAATCAGAAACATGAACAGAAAAAAGATATGATATTTTTTCATCCTTTATCTTCTCCTCGCCAAGATGTATACAATGGATTTAGATCATCGTCGGCTCTTCGTACACGCCGAACGCTTCCTTCATTACTTGGATGATCTCGCCCAGCGTCGCATACGCGTGGACAGCTTCCATGATGTGCGGCATCGTGTTCTCTGTCCCTTCGAGCGCGATTCGCAGACGATCCAGCGTCTGCCCAACGCGCCCGTTGTCGCGCGTCTTGCGGAGGTCTTCGAGTCGTTTCACTTGTCGTTGATAACCTTGCGGGTCCATTTCGAGAATGGGAATCGTCAGCGGTTTCTTTTCGGCATACGCGTTCACGCCGACAATTTTTCGGATGTTCTGGTCAATCTCGCGTTGATAACGATACGCCGCATCGGATATTTCGCTTTGGAAGAATCCCTTTTCGATGGCGGGGATGACTCCGCCCAACTCTTCGACTCGGCGGAAGTAATCGTACGCTTCTTTCTCCATTCGGTCTGTCATGGCTTCGACGAAGAAACTACCCCCCAGCGGATCCACGGTGTTCGTCACGCCCGATTCTTCGGCGATGATCTGTTGCGTACGGAGGGCAATCGTCACCGCATGTTCAGAGGGGAGCGCGAGCGCTTCATCGAGTGAGTTTGTGTGCAGCGATTGAGTCCCGCCAAGAACAGCGGCAAGCGCTTGGATCGCAACACGCACAACATTATTCTCAGGCTGTTGCGCGGTGAGACTCACTCCCGCCGTCTGCGTGTGGAAGCGGCACAACCACGAGCGCGGATTCTTCGCCTTGAACGTTTCGCGCATCTCACGCGCCCATATTCTGCGAGCCGCGCGGTACTTGGCGATCTCTTCAAAGAAGTCGTTGTGCGCGTTGAAGAAGAACGAGAGACGCGGCGCGAATTCGTCCACGTCCATGCCGCGCGCGATTCCCCAGCGCACATATTCGAGTCCGTCGCCGAGGGTGAAGGCTAACTCTTGCGCGGCCGTCGAACCCGCCTCGCGGATGTGGTATCCGCTGATCGAGATCGTATTCCACTGCGGGACTTTCTGCGAGCCGAACTCCATCGTGTCCACCACGAGTCGCATGGATGGTTCGGGCGGGAAGATGAATTCTTTTTGCGCGATGAATTCTTTCAAGATGTCGTTTTGAATCGTGCCGCGCAGTTGATCGAGCCTCACGCCGCGATTCTCCGCCGCCGCGAGATACATCGCCCATGTGATCGCGGCAGGCGAGTTGATCGTCATGCTCGTGGACACTTTGTCGAATGGGATGCCCTCGAAGAGGATCTCCATGTCTTGTAATGAAGAGACCGCCACGCCGCACTTGCCGAACTCGCCCAACGCTTCGGGCTGATCGGTGTCGTAACCCATCAGAGTCGCCAGATCGAACGCGACGGATAAACCTGTTTGTCCCTGCTCCAACAAATATTTGAAGCGCGCGTTCGTTTCTTCCGCGGTGCCGAAGCCCGCGAACATGCGCATCGTCCACAGTTTGGAGCGATGAAGCGTCGGGTGGACTCCGCGCGTGTAGGGGTACTCACCTGGCAGTCCGAGAGAAGAAGCGTAGTCTTTATCCGCCACATCGAGCGGGGTGTAGAGTCGGTTGATGGGTTCGGATGAGGTGGTGATGAATTCGTCCATCCGTTCAGGCAAAGACGCGAGCGCCTTGCTCAACGAAGTTTCCTCCCACGTTTCGAGTTGATCTTTCAATTCATCGAGTTTCTTTTTATCGTACATGGCGGCTCCTTTGATCGAGTAAGCGAATTATAACCCCCTCCCTGCCCTCCCCCAAATACGACGATAAAAATTCTGTATGCGGATTCGAAGTTTAAATCGTCGGATTTGGGGGAGGTGTCCCGCCTTGGCGGGACGGAGGGGGTCGAAATGGTATACTCGCCTCCATGCCCCGATTTGAAATTGACGTTGACCCGTGCGACCATATCACCGCCGACGCGATCGGCAAGCCTGGTCAGCGGGTGTTTTATATTCAAGCCTATCAAGATCAGCGCACGATCACGATCATCATCGAGAAGGCGCAGTTGCATTCGCTTGCCATCGGCATCGAACAATTTCTTGCGCAAGTCAACGAACAGAATCCGACCATCACGGAAGCCTCAGGCGATTACGTGGAGGAAGTGATGCGTATCAACCCGCCCGTTGACCCGCTCTTCCGCGTCGGCGAGATCGGGCTTGGCTACGACAAGGAACGCGACCTCATCGTGTTGTTCGCGAAAGAAATCCTCACCGAGGAAGACGATCCCGAAACTGCGGCGGTCATCCGTTTTTGGGCGACGCGCACGCAAGTGAAGATGCTCTCGCGCTGGGGCATGGAAGTCATCTCGCGCGGACGCCCGATCTGTCCGCAGTGCGGTCAGCCCGAGGAACCCGAGGGGCATTTTTGTCCGAAGAAGAATGGGCACTTTCATTAAGAGCTTTGCCACAGAGATCACAGAGCTCTCTGAGAAAAATCTCTATGTTCTCTGTGAACTCTGTGGCTAATTCAATGAGCGAGTCATTTCCTCAACTTCAACAAGCCCTCCAACATGGCGACCTTGAACTCAAAGGTCAATTTATGCTTGGCTCGAATTACACGTTTCTGGTCGAAGTCACGTACGAAGACAAAACATATCCCGCCGTGTACAAACCAAGCAAAGGCGAACAGCCGTTGTGGGATTTTCCCGAGCAATCGCTTGCCCAGCGCGAAGTGGCGGCGTATCTCGTGAGCGAGTCGCTGGGCTTTCACTTCGTCCCGTTCACAACCTTGCGCGAAGATGGTCCGTACGGCGCGGGTTCGATCCAGCAATTCATCGAGTACGATCCCGAATATCACTACTTCACTTTTTCGGACGACGACAAGCAACTGCTCAAACCCGTCGTGTTGTTCGACCTGCTCGTCAACAACGCCGATCGCAAGGGCGGTCACGTGTTCTTTGAAAACGAATCGCACAAACTCTACGCCATAGATCACGGCATCTGTTTTCACGAAGATGACAAACTTCGCACCGTGTTATGGGATTTCGGTGGGCAAAAGATTCCCGACGATCTCCTCTTTCGTCTTTCCTCTTTCCTCTCGCCTCAATCCTCAGACTTCAACCTGCTTCACCAACTTGAGCCTTATCTCACCCCGCGCGAAATCTCCGCCCTCTGCAACCGCGCGGACTCGATCCTCCAGCGCGGAATCTTCCCCCGCCAACCGCGTGACAGACGCGCGATGCCGTGGCCGCCGCTGTAATTACCAATTACTAATAACAATGAGAAATTCGTAATTTGTAATTGGTAATTTATTCAACAGGAGAAAACATGCACTACAAACTTTGCTTTATCGGATTTGGAAACGTCGCGCGTTCGTTGGTTCGATTGTTTGAGCGAAAACGCGGCTTGTTGAAATCAACCTATGACATCACGTATTCGGTCACTGGCATCGCCACGGGACGACATGGCTTTGCGGTGAACCCTGACGGGATTGATGTTGGGCAAGCATTAGAAAAAGTGGAAAGTGGAAACTCCATCGCCCAATTCTCTAATTCTCCAGTCTCTAATTCTCTGGATGTTATCCAACATAGCCAAGCCAATGTTATGTTCGAAAACTCACCTGTAAATTATGAATCAGGTCAGCCCGCCATTGACCATGTGCGAGCGGCGTTGAATTTGGGGATGCACGCGATCACCGCCAACAAAGGGACGGTTGTCCACGCGTATCAAGAGTTGACTGAGTTGGCAAAATCAAAAAATAAAAAGTTTCGGTTTGAGTCAACGGTGTTGGGAGGCTCGCCAGTCTTTTCGACATTTCGTGAAGCGATGCCGTTGGCTGAGTTGACGTCATTCAAAGGAATCATCAACGCGACGACGAATCTGATCCTTTCACGCATGGAAGACGGCGAGTCGTTCGATGACGCGGTGAAATATTGTCAGAGCATCGGCATCGCGGAGACGGATCCCTCGGGCGACGTGGACGGCTGGGACGCGGCGATCAAAGTGTCCGCGTTGGCGACGGTGCTGATGGACTCTCCGCTCAAGCCGCAGGATGTGGAGCGAAAAGGCATAAGGGAGATCACGGCTGAGATGGTGAAGCAGGCTAAAGCGGAGAAGAAGCGCTGGAAGTTGGTCGCATCCGCTGAACGCGAAGGGGAGAGAGTCAAAGGGCGCGTGGCGCCTGAGTTGGTTGATTCGTCGTCGCCGCTATATGGCATGATGGGATCGTCGTCGGGCTTGACGTTCAGCACGGACGTGTTGCCCAATTATTCGGTGATCGTTTCGGAGCGCGAAGGCATGAAGGGCGGACCCGAAGAGACGGCGTATGGTCTGTTCGCAGATTTTGTGAGCGCGGTTCGAGGGTAAAATAAGTGACAGTCACCTTGAAGGTG
The DNA here is from genome assembly GCA_021462845.1 of Anaerolineales bacterium. Taxonomy (GTDB): domain Bacteria; phylum Chloroflexota; class Anaerolineae; order Anaerolineales; family Villigracilaceae; genus Defluviilinea. Next base: position 4,573 of record JAJTXU010000141.1, on the reverse strand, counting down.
ACTGTCACTTTACGGAGAATCTTCATGCCCATCACCAAGCAACGCACGCTGGATTACATCAATCTCGAATGGGGAACCTACGTGGAGCGATTCAACCGCCTGCCGAAAGCGGAGCAGGAGAGACGGCTCAAAACGATTGGATTCGAATCGTTCCGCGATATGATGGCGCACATCCTCGCGTGGTGGGAAGAGGGGATGACGATCATCCTTGCGATTGCGGAGGGGCGCGAGTTCGAACGGAAGAAATATGATTTCGATGCGTTCAACGCGGAGGCGGTGGCGAAATACAAAAGTTGGGACGAAGCCGAGTTCGCGGCTCACTTTGAGAAAACGCGTCGGGAAGCCGAGGCAGGCATCCAGTCGGTGAATGAGGCGGCGTTCGAGAATCGCCGCGTCAAGGTGTGGGCGGACGGCATCTTCATCCATCACGCGCGCGAGCATCTCGTCGTGTTGAGTCGCTTCCTCACATTGGACTTGTTGCAAAATGAATGGGCGGAGTATGTCGAGAATTTCAACGGGCTTGATGATGAAAAGAAAAAAGAATTTTTGACCAAGCAGGGATTTGAAACATTTCACGATCTCGTCGCGCACATCATCGGTTGGTGGGAAGACGGCGCGCGCATCATTTCAGGGATTCTCAATTCACCCAACTTCGCGTGGACAAGCCCCGACACCGACGCGTTCAATGTGGAGCTGACGAAAAAATACGCCTCATGGTCCGACGGCGACCTGTTCGCCCACTTCGAGTCGGTGCGCCTCGCCATGCTCGACCTGACCGCGTCCCTGCCCGACGACGCGTTCAAGAATGCGGATATCGAAGGCTGGCTCAACGACGACGTGGTCGGGCATTACGGCGAACATTCGATATAAGGCTCTCTGAAGTTCCTTCGCACCGCGAAGCGCGCTAAGGTCGCTAAGTTAAAAAGATTTTCTTTGCGTTCTTTGTGGGCTTCGCGGTAAAAATCTTTTGATGTCCGATGGAGAAATACAAGGTAAATTATGGACGAACATGTTGTATATCTCGCGCTTGGCTCGAACATGGGCAACCGCGCCGCGAATCTAAAAGAGGCGATCTCTTCGCTTGCGCCGCAAATGGAAGTGAAGGCGAAATCGTCGGTGTACGAAACGCCGCCCTGGGGATACGAGGATCAGGAAAAATTTCTCAATCAAGTTTTGCGCGTCGAGACGTATCTCAAGCCTGAGCAGTTGATCAAGCATCTCAAGCGGCTGGAGGTCGCGCTGGGGCGGAAAGAATCGTTCCCGAACGGTCCGCGCCTGATTGACATTGACATTTTGTTCTACGACGATCTCGTGCTGTACTCGCCCGCGCTGACGATCCCGCACCCGCGCGTGCACGAACGCGGATTCGTCCTCGTCCCGCTGTTAGACATCGCCTCCGATCTGGTGCATCCCGTGAAGAAAAAGTCCATCCGCGAATTGGCGTTGTTCGCCGACGTGAGCGGGATCGTAAAATACGAACCATGACCAAGCCCATGACTTTGTTTTATTTTTCCATCGCGCTTACCATTTGCTCCAGCGCGTTGTATCACTTCATGGCGAAAAGCACGCCAGCCAATGTGAATTTCACGGTCTCGCTGTTGGTGACGTATGCCGTTGCGTTTGCAGTCACCTTGCTTGGTTTCTTTTTCTTCCCCGTTCAAAACGGACTCGCGGCGGAGATCAAACAATTGAATTGGGCGAGCATCGGGCTTGCCATTGCCATCGTGGGAATCGAATTTGGCTTCCTGCTCGTCTACCGTTCGGGCTGGAACTTGGGAATCGCCGCAGTGTTGACCAATGTGGTCGCGTCGCTCATCCTCGTCCCTGTGGCGATTTTGGTGTTCAAAGATAAAATTTCGTGGGTCAACGTGGCAGGGATTTTCGTTTGCCTCGCGGGATTGGTCATGTTGAATTGGAAGAGATAAATTTCACAGGGGTATAATATCGGTATGGAAAAAATATCGTTCTCGCGTCAGATCCCTGTTGCTTTGAAACCTTATTTTCAGGAGTACGATATTGCGCGGCTCGATATAAGCCGCGATGCAAACCTGATCATCCAACGCGTGCTTGAGTTTGGAACCTGGGATGAGATCCGCTGGTTGTTTCAACTCTATCGCGGTAAACGCATCCGCTCGTATTTGCGCGAACATGGCGAACGCGGATTGAAGCCTGTCACTTTTAATTACTGGCGGAAATTGCTCGACATTCGCAGGTGGAAAAGATCGCCGTTCCCCACCGCCCTTGGGGATGTATGGAATCATTGATTCTAGAAAAGCCTCATTGGGAATCTCTCACACCTGCCACCCAAGGGGCTTTCCACTTACTCAGCAAACAGACGCTCATCAACGATTTCTATCTGGCTGGCGGAACGGGGCTGGCTCTCCATTTCGGGCATCGCTTCTCTGTAGATTTGGATTTCTTCTCCGACCATGAAGATGCAGTCGGACCCGATCAACGCTCCTCCTTACGCGCGCTTCTCGACGACCCAACGCTTGACATCACCTACGATAAAGACTCCACCTTCGTTGTTATCTGGCGCGGTGTCGGCGTTAGTTTCTTTCGCTTGAATGTATATCCGTTAGTTCAGCAGACCGTTTTGGTTAACAATGTGCGCCTCGCCAGTGTGGAAGAGATCGGGGCAATGAAACTCGCCGCTATTATCAATCGCGGCACGCGCAAAGACATGGTGGATTTGTATTTCATCCTTCAACAGGCTTCATTGGAGGCGCTCTTTCAAGTGGCATCGGTCAAGTATGCCAAAGTGCGTTCGTTTCCAGTGAGCGCGGTGCGGGCATTGTCTTATTTTGACGATGCAGAATCTTTGCCCATGCCTGAAATGCTGGAAAAAATATCGTGGTCGAAGATGAAAAAATTCCTTGAAAAAAAAGCCATCGAAGCGGGGCGCAAACACTTGGAAGATCTGTGGCAATGAGTCTTTCCCGCGTCAAATCCGCCGCGCGCATCTTGCTCAAAGGCGAATCGAAAAAGAAGAACCGCAGCGTCATCCCCGCCATCACGCGCGAGGAAGTGGACGAAGTCAAGCAATTCTTTCCGCGCGAAAAATTTTTTATCCTCGGTCATGCGCGATCTGGCACAACGCTGCTCATGCGCCTCGCGCGTTTGCATCCCGAAGTGCATTGCAACTATCAGGCGCACTTCTTCACGCGCAAGCCGTTGTTGAAGTCGCTGGTCGATTCGCCCGATATCGAAGAGTGGCTCACGCGCAAGTCGAATCGCTGGAATCAAGGGCGCGACCTCTCGCCGCTCGTCCTCCGCGCCACAGCGGATTTCATCATGGAACGCGACGCGGCGCGCGAGCGCAAACGCATCGTCGGCGACAAGAGTCCATCGTCCACGATTCACGGTCAAGCCGTGCGCGACATGCGCGCGATCTACCCCGACGCCAAACTCGTCTACATCGTCCGCGATGGGCGCGACGTGCTGATCTCGGAACGCTTTCGGAATTTTGTGGAGGACTCCAAATTTTTATCTGCGGATGACAAACGCATCATCTCGGACCTTCGATCTGACTCGGCCGCCTTCAGCGACGGACGCCGTTCGATCTTCACCGAGTCGTTCATCCGCCGCGTGGCGAAGGGATGGGTGACAAATCTGCACGAGACCGATGACGAAGCGCGAAAACTATACGGCAAGAATTATTTCAGTTTGCGCTATGAAGATTTGCTCAATGATCCATTCAAGGAAATGTCGCGCCTGTGGAAATTTCTCGGCGTGAAGAGTGTCAACAAGTCGCTTGCGAAGAAGATTCAAGCCGAGATGTCGTCTAACCCCGACGAGGAGTGGCAGGCAAAACGGGACGAGGGAATCGCGTCCTTCCTCCCGAAGGGACAGGCTGGCAACTGGCAGAAATTATTTTCCGCGAAGGATAGATCCGTGTTTAAAGAGGTCGCGGGCGAGATGCTGGTGAAGTGGAAGTATGAGAAGGATTTGGGTTGGTAATTTTTTAAACACGAACCCCGCAAGAGTAGCGGGGCAGGTGGCACGAAGATCACTAAGTTTGACTCCATGAGGAGCGAATCGCCTTTCCACTGATTTTCCTTCGTGTACTTTGTGTCCTTTGTGGTAAAAAAGCCTTATGAAATTTCTAATTGCAGGTCTCGGTTCCATTGGTCGCCGCCACATGCGGAATTTGATCGCGTTGGGCGAAAAGGATATTGTCCTATTTCGCACGCGCAAGGCGACCATGCCCGAAGAAGACTTGGCAGGGTTTCCGCAAGAGACTGACTTGCAAACCGCGCTCGAAAAACACAAACCCGACGCGGTCATCGTTTCGAATCCCACGTCGCTTCATCTTGATGTCGCCATCCCCGCCGCGGAGGCGGGATGCTCACTGTTGTTGGAAAAACCGCTCTCGCACTCGATGGATCGCATTGACGAACTCGAATCCGCGCTGAAAAAAGGCGGCGGACGCGTCGTCGTCGGATTCCAATTCCGTTTTCATCCTGGGTTGATCAAAGCCAAGCAGTTGATCTCTGATGGCGAGATTGGGCGCGTGATCTCTGCGCATGTTCATTTCGGCGAATACCTCCCCGCATGGCATCCGTGGGAGGAT
>JAJTXU010000140.1 GCA_021462845.1 Anaerolineales bacterium | reverse complement strand
TCTGCGGCGTCCCAAGCATTTTCCCCGCTGTCGAGTTTTTTCTACGCCCAAAGCGGATTGCGCCAATGCCCCAGCGCAAGTAACGCAAACCGTTGGGCAACCCCTTTGTAAACGTTCAAAAGTTATAATCTCGTTGTGGCAGTAGTCGTCTCCCTTCGTGATTTGGTTGATGAATTACAAACTCTCTCGCATGAGAGCCATGTCTACTTGAAGAAATTCACAGGCAAAGCCATTTCAATCAGGGGTGATGATTTTGAGATGGTCAGGCATATGGAAGAATTTGACGAAATCGAAGAAGGCGACGATAACGAAATTATCAGTGACACTGATGGATATTCCGATTTAGAGATAGAGTTTTTTCAGGATGTAAAGAATGTCTTGGCGATGGACGACGATTATCTGAAACTGCCAAGCAAATTCGATATTGACGAGTACGAGATTATGGAAAGGTTTTGTCTTTCCATTTCAGATGAAAAAATCAGCGATGTCCTTTTGGGGAAAATTCGTGGCTCCGGGGCATTTCGCAGATTCAAAGATACGATTTATCGTTATAGAATTGAAGAAGATTGGTTCAGGTTTAGAGACGAAGCCTACAAAGAAATCGCCGTTTCATGGCTTGAAAGTCATGGCTTTGCTTACACCAATGATATAAACGGGCGGGAGAAAAGCGATTGAGAAATTTTCTCTGGTCAAAATATTTTTTTCGCGTAGCGCAATTCATTTTCCAAACAGATTCATTTTCACAGATGCCAAATGCACAAATGGGAAATCATCTCGCCAGCCTCTCCTCCAGCCTCTTCTTCACTCCTCCCCACTCCGAATCTAAAATCGAATAGAACACCGAATGACGGATCACGCCATCGGGCAATATCATGTGATTGCGAAACACGCCTTCCTTCACCGCGCCGATGCGTTCGATGGCGCGTTGCGAGCGCTCGTTGCGCGAGTCCGTTTTCAATTGCAAGCGGATCGCGCCAAGCGTCTCAAAGGCATGTTGGAACAGCAAATATTTGCATTCCGTGTTCACCGCCGTCCGCTGAAATTCGAGTCCGTACCATGTGCCGCCCACTTCGAGTCCGCGGTCGTTGGGCATGATGTTAAGATAACGCGTCGCGCCCGCCACGCGCCCCGAGGCGAGATGGATCGCTACAAACGGCAGGTCGGTCCCTTTTGCCGCGCGCTCGAGGATATGCGTCACCCAGCCGCGCATGTCCTCCACGTCTTCCATTTTGCCGTACACCATGAAATCCCAAAAGTCGTGACCCACGCCGATCTCCGCTAAACTTTCAACATGCTCAAGCGTCATCGGCTCGAGCCGTACATGTTTACCGGTCAATACAACGGGTTTTATTTCAAAGCCAGCCATTCTTGCTCCTCCATATCGTGTGTGGGTAAATAAGGCATCGTTGGTCCTTCAATGCCAAGAACCTCGCTCAATGCCGCGCGGACGGCAATGCGGTCATCCCATAAAAATTCTTTCGCGCCGAAACACAGCGACTGTTCATGTCCTTTTCCGCAAACCAAAACGACATCGCCTTCGCGCGCGCGATTCAACGCAAAGCGGATGGCTTCGCCTCGGTCCGGGATTCGCCAAAAGGATTCATTCTCGATTCCTCCGCGGGATGTTGCGCCTGCCGCCATCTCGTCAAGGATTCCCGCCAGTGATTCGGTGCGCGGATCCTCCGCCGTGAGGATGCACACGTCCGCTAGTTCCGCGCCGATCTCTGCCATCATCCTCCGCTTCGCCTTGTCGCGCAATCCCGCCGACCCGAACACAACAATGACTCGCCCTTTCTTTCCTCTTTCCTCTTTCATTCCAGAAAGCATCTCTCTCGCCGACACCAACGCGGACTTCAGCGCATTCGGCGTGTGGGCAAAGTCAACGATGGCGGTGAAGTTCTGCCCCATATCAATCCGCTCCATGCGACCAGGGATTCCCTCCAACGCGGCGATTCCCTGCGCGGCAATCGCAGGATTAATTCCCAAGCCGTAGACCGCCGCCGTCAACGCGGCGAGGCAATTGGATACGTTGTACCCGCCAACCAATTTACAAGAGACAGGAATCTCAAACTCTTTACTTTTTACCGTGAAATGGATTCCCGACGGCAAATGCTTCACATCCATCGCGCGGACTCTCGCGTCCGCGTTCAAGCCATAATCTATTTTATTCGCGCCCGAAATCTTTGACAGAAAATCAAACGAAGAATCATCGCGGTTCAGCACAGCCAAGCGCGGGTTACCCTGCGGCTTTTCGGATGTCTTCTCCAACGATTCAAAGAGTCTCGCTTTGGCGGCGCGATAGTTTTCGTATGAGCCATGCTGGTCGAGATGTTCATGGGTAATGTTCGTTACTATGCCAATGTCGAATTCGCAAGCGTCCACGCGATGCTGTTCCCACGCATGGGATGTGGTTTCCAGCACAACATGTGTCAAGCCTGCCTCGACCATCTTCGCCAGATAGAATTGCACATCATGTGCATCCGGTGTGGTGACATGGAAACCAGTATCGAGGACATCGTCTCCGATCACCGCGTTGACCGTGGAGATCATCCCCGCCTTGAGTCCCGCCGCTTTGAGGATGTTGTAGATGATGTTGGTCGTCGTGGTTTTGCCGTCGGTGCCGGTCACGCCGATCATCGTCAAGCGGCGAGCGGGCAACAGGTAAAACGAGCCAGCCATCCACGTCAGCGCCTGACGCGCGCTCGTGAGTCGAACGTAGGGCAAATTGCCAATTTGCACAACATCTTTCTCCCCCACTACTGCAACCGCGCCATTTTTAATCGCGCCTTGAATGTAATCGTGTCCATCAACTGTTCCGCCTTGCATGGCAACAAACAGATGACCAGGCTTGACCGCGCGGCTGTCAATCGAAATGCCCGTGATCTGCACATCTGGCACATCGGACATGCAAAACGGCATAGGAACTTCAGCGAAAATTTTTCGGAGCGATGGATTTGTGTTCATAAAAACGAAATGGGTTTTGACGAGTATATCGTCAAAACCCATTTTTTGCGTAGCCACAGAGGCCACAGAATTCTCAGAGCAAAACTCAAAATCTCTGAGTTCTCTGTGGCTGAAAATTTAAGCCGCTTGCGCCTGCTTGGTCATCTTGGTCTTCAACCACTTGAGGCGGAAGGTTTCTTCGCGCTCGCGCTCTTCCAACGAACTGACGATGAATTCGATCTGATGCTGGTAATTCGGGATGAAGATGTGTTGCAACGCGTTCACGCGCCGCTGTGTTTTCTTCAACTCGTTAGCAAGCCGCCAGACCGCGGCAGTGAGCATCGAGAGTTGCGGGATGCGCACGAGCACTTCGCGGAAAGCGTTGCTGGCTTCATCGAGCGCGGCGGCGGTATCGCCGGGGCTGTACAGCAATTTCGGCGGTTCGCCGCGCGCTTCGATCTGCGGGATCGCCACGCCCATGATGCCGCGCAGACGCAGATGCACGTCCACCGTTTTGTTGACGGCGAGCGCCGCCCATTCGACGTGGTCGGAGCCCATTACGAGGCGAGCCTTTTCCATCGCGTCGTACGCCGTGGCGAGCATTGCCCACACTTCTTTTTGAAGCGTGTCCGCTTCCTTCGCCACGCGCACGAGTTCGCCGGTCAGGGCTTCGCGCTTGCGGTCGAGGATCTCGTAGCCCTCTTTCGCAAAGCGGAGTTCCTTCTTGAGGCGGATCAGGTTCGTGCGGGTTGGCGCTATGTTAACTTGAGGCATCGTCGCCTTTGTAATATTGTTTGATCTCGTCGAGCGTGACGCGGGTAAGCTCGCCCTTCGGAAGCATGGAGAGCAACTTCCATCCGATCTCCAGCGTGCGCTCGATGGTGCGATTTTCGGTGAACGCCTGATTGACAAACTCGCGCTCGAACGCGCGTCCGAACTTCAGGTACTTCTGGTCCACCTCGGAGAGTTCTTCCTCGCCGATAACGGATGCCAACGCGCGGATGTCCTGCGTCTTGGCGTAGCCCGCATACAACTGCGCGCCCCAACGTGGATGATCGTCACGGGTGCGTCCCTTGCCAATACCGTCTTTCATCAGACGCGAGAGGCTCGGCAGAACGGTCACGGGAGGATACACGCCCGCGTAATATAACTCGCGCCCCAGCACGATCTGTCCTTCGGTGATGTAACCGGTCAGGTCAGGCATCGGGTGGGTCATGTCGTCATTCGGCATGGTGAGGATGGGGATCTGTGTGATCGAACCCTCGCTGGTGCGGATGCGCCCAGTGCGTTCGTACAACGACGCGAGGTCGGAATATAAATAGCCGGGGTAGCCTTTGCGGCTCGGCACTTCGCCGCGCACGTTCGAGATCTGGCGCAATGCTTCACCGTAGTTGGTCATGTCGGTCAGCACCACCAGCACGTGCTTGCCGAGATCGTACGCGAGGTATTCAGCCAACGTCAACGCCGCGCGCGGAGTAACGATACGCTCCACTGGAGGATCGTCTGCCAGATTGAGGAACATTGCCACACGGGTGAGCGCGCCGCTCTCGGTGAACGATTTGCGGAAGTAATCTGCCACGTCGTTCTTCACGCCCATTGCCGCGAACACGATGGCGAACTCTTCGCCTTCGGTCTGCGGGGCGCCTGCCACGCGACCCAATGTCGCCTGGCGCACGATCTGCGCCGCAAGTTGATCGTGCGGCATACCCGCGCCGGAGAACAATGGGAGTTTCTGCCCGCGCAGGAGGGTGTTCACGCCGTCAATGGTGGAGATGCCGGTTTGGATGTAGTCGCGCGGGTAAATGCGCGCGGTCGGGTTGATCGGCTGTCCGTTCACGTCGCGGTACACATCGGTAAGCGGCTCGGGACCGCCGTCAATTGGCGTGCCTAAACCGTCGAAGATACGCCCAAGCATTTCTTCCGCTACGGGCATGTGCAGCGTGTTGCCTAAAAAGCGCACGCGCGTGCCGTCGATCGAAAGACCGGTGGAACCGGCAAACACCTGCACAACGGCAAAACCTTCGCCCACTTCGAGGACGCGCCCGCGGCGGGTATCCCCACGAACATCTTGAATTTCAACGACTTCGTCGTAGCTGACGTTCGACGCGCCTTCGACGACCATGATCGGGCCCTCGATACGACCGACGCCGACGACTTCCTGACCGCCTAATACTGTTGCTTCGCTCATTATCTATACTCCGCATCTAATTGACCCATTTGCTGGTCAATCATCTTTTGGATATCGTCCAACTTATTGATCTCTTCGTTGGTGACAGAGGATTTGGCGCGGATGATGGTATCCACAACGGGCAGGTCGTGGATGAGGTTGATCGGCGCGCCGCGCTTGACAATTGCCATGCCTCGTTCGTGGAAGTACAACACAAGTTCAAGCAGACGAATTTGTTTTTCCACAGACGAGTACGCGTCAACCGAATCTGTCGCATTCTGTTGCAGAATACCCTCGCGGATCAGACGGCTCGTTTCCAATACCATGCGCTCCGCGTACGGCAACGCATCGGGACCCACGAGTTTGACGATCTGCGAAAGACGCGCTTCTTCGCTCAGCAATTCCATCGCTTTGGTGCGCATGGCAAGCCAGTCTTTGCCGGTCTTCTCGCGCCACCAATTGCCGACGTCTTCAATATATTCACTATACGAGTCCAACCAGTTGATGGCGGGGAAGTGACGAGCCGACGCCAGCGATTTGTCCAGCGCCCAGAAACAGCGGATGAAGCGTTTCGTGTGCTGTGTCACTGGTTCGGAGAAGTCACCGCCCGGAGGCGATACCGCGCCAACGATGGACACAGAGCCTTGCGAGCCGTTCAAGTTGTCCACGTAACCGGCGCGTTCGTAAAATTCCGCGAGGCGACCGGCGAGATAAGCGGGATATCCTTCCTCGGCGGGCATTTCTTCGAGACGCCCGGAAACTTCGCGTAACGCCTCAGCCCAACGGGAGGTTGAATCTGCCATGAGCGCGACGTGGTAGCCCATGTCGCGGTAATACTCTGCGATGGTAATGCCGGTGTAAATGCTCGCTTCGCGCGCCGCCACAGGCATGTTGGATGTGTTTGCGATGAGGACGGTGCGTTCCATCAACGGGCGACCAGATCGAGGGTCCACGAGATGCGGGAATTCCTGCAACACTTCCGTCATCTCGTTGCCGCGCTCGCCGCATCCGATGTAGACGATCACTTCCGCATCCGCCCATTTGGCGATGCTGTGCTGCGTGACGGTCTTGCCCGAGCCGAACGGACCGGGGATGCCAGCCGCGCCGCCCTTCGCCACCGGGAAGAACGTATCGAGAATGCGTTGACCGGTGATGAGCGGGATGTTCGCGCCGCGTCGTTGCACGAACGGACGAGGCCTGCGAACGGGCCAGCGCTGTAACATCGTGACGGATTTTTCTTCCTTGCCGGTCTTGATCTTCGCAATCGTATCGTTGACCGTGTATTCGCCAGCAGGGGCAACCCACGTGAGCGTGCCTTTATCGTCGGGGTGAACCATCACGCGATGTTCGAAGGTGTCGGTTTCCATGGCAACGCCGAGGATCGTGCCGCCCTTCACTTCGTCGCCGACGTTTGCCTTCGGCGTGTATTTCCATTTTTTCTCGCGGCTGATCGAGTCGAAACGCGCGCCGCGATTGATAAACGAACCCATCGCCTGTTCGATGAGCGGCAACGGACGTTGCACGCCATCGTAAATGCTTTGAATCAAACCGGGTCCGAGTTCCACCGAGAGAGGCAAGCCGGTGCCGTAGATCGGCGCGCCCGGCTGCATACCCGCGGTCTCTTCGTACACCTGCACGGTCATTTGATCGCCTTTGAGGCCGATCACTTCGCCCACGAGCCGGTCCTGCCCCACTTCGACCAGTTCCAACATGCCGACGTGGCGGGAGCCTCGGGCGCGGACAACAGGTCCGCTGATCCAGGTAATTGTTCCTACTTCATTTGCCATGCTATTCTCCCATCAACACTTTGTAGACCGAGGCGCGCAATGTATTTTGCAGGCGGCTCAGGCGGGTTTCCAGGGTGTTATCGTAGTGGATCTTTCCGCCGGAGGCATCCACAACCACGCCGGTGCCTTCCTCCAGCCCGCCGCCGATCGTGAATTCGCCTTTGAGTTCTTTTGCGATCTCGTCGAGAGCGCCTTTCTTCAGCGCCTTCTGTGTCGATTCATCTGCTCGAATTTCTGCCTTGCCCACGCGCAACTGGGTCAATGCCTCGCGCAACAACAACGCGGCGATGGCGTCATAATCCGGGCGCTTTTTCACGGCGTCCAGTTGTTTCTTCACTTCTGCAAACACGTTATCGAGGACTTTCTCGCGATGTTCCAACTGGGAGGAACGCGCTTTCAACTGCGCGGTGGCGGTTGCCTGACTGCGCAGGCGATCCGCATCTTCCCGGGCGCGGTCAAGGATGGCTTTCCGTTCGGACTCAGCCTGTTCTTGGGCGCGCTTGTGGATGGCGTCTGCCTTTTCTTTGGCTTCCACCTGCATCTGCTCAGCCTCTTCGCGGGCTTCGATCAGGATCGCCCGTTCGAGTTCCACAATATTTTCTGCTTCAGAATTCATAGATACACTTCCAATTCATTTTCCTGAGTCAGGAAAGGGTTATAACTTGATACCGATCGCCCGAAGGACAATATCGCCAAGCGAAGCCTGTCCCTCCGGAACGCCGCCGCGCGAGGGAATCTCCACCACCAGCGGGATCGTACTCCGCAGTTTGAGGTGTTCCATGCGGGCGGGGATCATCTCAGCCACATCCTGCGTGACGAGAACGATGCCCACATCCTTCGCGGACGCGACATCGTCAAGCGCCCGGTTCACCTCGTCCGCCGTGGAGGCAACCCTGCCTCCCACGCCGGCGAGCGAGAATCCAAGCACCGCGTCAGGATGACCGATAACCAGAACCTTCATGAACGTTCCGCCTTACGGGAGAACGAGGAACGAAATGATCAAACCGTAGATCGCGATACCTTCAGAGAGACCCACGAAGATGAGCGCGCGACCGAAGGATTCGGGCTTCTCGGCTGTGGCGCCAACCGCCGCCGCGCCGGAACCGCCCACCGCGATACCCGCGCCGATGCAAGCCAGCCCGGTGGAAAGAGCCGCCGCGAGGGTCGCGTATTGGTCAACCACGGCTTCCTGCGCCGCGCCAGCCGCAAACGCCGACGAAGGGGAAGCCAGCCAGACGAGGGCGAGTCCGCCCGCCATCAGACCGACGATGAAATTGAAAGCGTTGAATCCGGTGATCATGCGCGAAACCGCCTGCGAGGGGCTGGTCTTTCCGTTTTGGATCACATAGATCACTGCCGGGATGACCGGGATCAAACCAACCAGAACAGCAAAAGCTAAGAACATTGTGTATCTCCTTATAGTGTAGAAATATTTTTCAATTTAATTTGTCGTTACCGTGCAAGAATATTGTTTGAGTACTGCTTTCTTCGGGCTTACGCCTCCTCTTGTGAGGAGTTCAGCCGCAACGGCTCGAAGCGCATGCCTCCACCGTGGAAGAACTTGCCTAAAATTTCGTAGTAGTGCAAACGCATGGTCTGGATGTACACGATCAGACCTTCGAAGCCGATAATGAAGATGTTGCCGATCAGCAGGGTGATCCAGAAACCGATGGTCGGCTCCTCGCCCGCGAGCGAGAAGAACGCGAGGCTCAAGCCGCCATGCGCCACCGCGAACGCGCCCACGCGAACGAACGACAACGTATTGCTCAACATGCTGATCACTGACTCGAACAGATCCATGAACGCCGTAACAAAGTACATCACGATACTGCCTTCGATGTACGGGCGATGCCCCTCCGCGATATTACGGAACAAGCCGTTGAACATCACGCCAAGAGCAAAGATGGGCGTCAGGATATTGAACGGAAGAGGTAACGTGCTGATCGCCGCCGCAATTTTCGGCGCAATGGGCGTGGTTCCCAACAGTCCGTTCAGGATCGTGAGGAAGCAGAAGTAAAAAACGATCGCCACAACGCCGGTATGACCGAACCAGAAATGCGCCCAATCGCGCGCGCGCGCCATGTTGAACAAACTCAACAGGTAACTAAAGAGCAGGATCACGATACCCGCATCGATGGCAAAGCCCAGAATGGTGAGGATGTTCTCAAGAGGGCTGAGCCAAAGAGGCTCAAAGTGGAAGTGAAGATACTCCTCGATCAAATGACCTTCAAAACCGAAGATGCTTCCATACAGCGCGCCAAAAATCGAAGCGAAGAAACCGCAATACACAAGGAGCAAGCCCAAACTGGACAAGCCCTTCATGAAAATCTTCTTGTGTGAGAGGAACCCGACCAGCATCAAAATAAGACCCTGCCCCAGGTCGCCGAACATCGCGCCGTACAAAATTGGGAAGGTCAACGCAACCAGAATTGTCGGGTCGAGTTCGCCGTAGGACGGGCGACCGTATGTGGTGACCAATTCCTGAATCGGTTTCAGCCACTTGTTATTCAACAAGGCAACCGGCACATTGTCGTGATGACCCGAACGCTCGGTTGGAACGGCTTCGATCAAAATTTCCTTCGACGCCTGCTTCAGTTTCTCGGTGAGCAGGGGCATATCGGCGGCGGGAACCCAGCCCACTACAACGTACGTATGCCGCAGTTGACCGAAACGCACGATCGCATCCGCCATCAAACGGCTGACGTGCGTATCCCACCATAATTTTTGCAACTCAACTTTGTGAACCCCGCCAAGTTTCCCCAATTGAGATTCGAGTTCGAATATCTTCTGCTTCGATTCATCGATGGCTTTGCGGGTTTTCTCCACCACTTGCTGAGGCGTGCCGCTGAACTCCTCTGGCAGGGTAAGCGGATTCAAAAAGGCGCTCTTCGCAGCTCGTTCCAGTTCATCGGAATTATTTTTGGAGCCGAGCAACCACACAACCGCATCTTTTGCGTCGCGCTTCAATTCAAACAGCACATGAGGCACGCGGATGCTGTCGAGGCGCTCGATCACTTTGGTATCGGCTTTCATCACGCCGAGGATGGAATGAACATGATCCGATTTGCGAAGGGAGCCGACCTCGAAATTCAAATGCGCGATCGGCTCGAGTTGCTTCAATTGCGCTTCGAGCGCCTCAAGCCGCTTCTTCTCGACGCCCAACTGGTCGCCCACCCCCTTGACTTCGCCCTCGATCCGCTCCACCGCCGGGCGAACCGATTCGATCTCCACGATATCGAACTCAGTGGAGCCTTTCTGCTCCTCTGCAAGCCCCAACGTCTGCATAATGGACTGAATGCGGCGCTCAAGCGTGGAATAATTCGCGGCTTTATCCTGCCATGTGCTGGGTCCGAGGCTTTCCAAACCCAGGTAGGCGCTATCCACTTGATGGAACACGCCCCTCCCGCTCAACACCTTCGTCACCGCCACG
>JAJTXU010000014.1 GCA_021462845.1 Anaerolineales bacterium | reverse complement strand
TTCTCGGAGCATGGCGTCATTCAATACGGGAGGCAGTTCGCTCCTCGGCTTCTCGATGGCTTGCTGTTGCGCGCGGCTCAATGCCGTCTCGACCGCCATCCGTTCGCGCCCCATCTGTTGTTCGGCTTTATAGGCGGCTCGCTTCTGCAAGGTCTCGCGCATGTAGTCGGGAGTCAATCGTGGATCGTCCCAACTGGTAATGTCGGCATCTCCATACTTCCGCAAAGACGCCATCAACTTCCATTCATCCCGCGCCCCGTACCCGAACTCCTCCGCCACCGACATGCTGTTGGTGATCCGTTCGGTCTCTGCCGCTCGTCTCGCTTCCGCTTGCGTGGTCAGGTCTGCGATCTCTTGCGCCACGTCAATCGGCTTTGCTTCACTTGGCGCGGCGGGTGTTGCGGGTGGGGGAGTAGACGGTGCTGGGGCTGGTGGCGCGGGTGTTGGCGGCAATGTCGGCGCTTGCCCACTGCCTCCGCGTTTGATGATCCGTTCCAATCGTTCAATGCCGCGCTTGTTGATCTGCTCCAGTTCCGCGATCTGCGCCACCTTGTCCGTGCTGTAATACTTTTGCTTGGCGGCTTCGCGTGTGGGCTTGTCCATCTTCGCCAACGAGGCGCGGAACTTCTGTTCGCGCTTCACGATCTCATCGCTGAACTTGATGTAGTCCTGCCACCACAACCGCGCCGCTTCCCCTGCCGCTGGTCCGTACATCTCGCCGTACAGTTTCTCCAACGACCCGCCCATGCGTACCTCGGCGTTATGCTTGATCTCGAAAGCGCGGTCGAACTCGGCATTGATCCGTGCCTGCCCGTCGTTCCATTCTGCCTGCGCTTCGAGACTGCGGAAGTCCTGCCCGCTGAATCTCTCGAAGTACGACCGCCGAGTCTGGCGCATGAAGTCGTATGCCTGCTTCATCGCCGCGTCGCTGTCGGCTATCGCGGCAAGCATGTCCATCGCCGACGGGTTGCCGCTCTTACCCCAGGCGTCGAAGATACCTTTGTAGTTTGCCGCCGTGCGCGAGTTGATCCGTCGGAACTCCTGATCGCTGATCCGATAGTTCAACTCAATCGCCTTGTTACGGACGGCGATGTCGTCAATTTCCTGCAAGTCCTGGAACATCTCGCCGAAGCGCGCATAGTGATCCTGCCACGCATCGAAGTACCCGCTGTTCACTTGTTGCACCAAGTCAAGCGCGCTGACCGCGCCCTCACCCTGTACCTTGTTCGTCACATCTTCCGCGATTGCCAGCATGTCGCGGCTGGTCTGCATGTCGGCGAAGTCCTGCGCCTGTCGCGTCGCTCGTGTGAACGCCTGCCGTATCTGGTCGGGTGTGTTCGCGTTGAGCAGGTTGGCGTCCAGGTCATCGAGTACGCCGATCTTCTCCAGCATCCGCGAAGCCTGGCTCGGTGTCATCCCCACTGCGGAGGCGGCGTCTGCTACCAGTGTTCTCGACATGACACCCGCCTGCCTGCTGAATATAAACTTTTCAACTTCCGCTTTACTCATACCCGCTTCGATCAACGCATACACGCTGTTCGGGTTGATCCCTGCCGCTTCGATCTGCCCGCGTAACTGCGGCGTCATCTCACTGAACCCAACGCCGCGCCGCCATGTCTGCGACCACATATCCCGCATGGCGATCATGTATCCGTTCTTGCCCTCCACGCGCTCGAACCACGACGACAACTTATTGAATGGCATCCCGCGACCGATGGCAGAGACTACCTGTTGCGCTCGTCCTAACGCGCCCTTGCCTTTCATCGCCTTCTCGATGTTCTCGGTATGCACGCTCCCCTTCGTAGACGCCTGCTCTACAATGCCGCCAATGCCGACGCCCTCTTCAAGACGCGCAGGTCTCACGCCGAAGCGATCCAGCCACGAGTCTATTTGCTTCGTCGTCATGTATCCGTAGATACCCGTTGCCGCGCGGTGAACCATGCCCGACATTCCGTTCTGCAACGCATACCCAGGAGAGCCGCCCAACAAAAGAACCGACTGCGCCGACTTCAATAAATGCGCTGTGCGGAAGAATGCTTTGGTCTCTGGCGTGTCCTTCCCTAATCCCAACTTGTCCACCACCCACTCGTCGAAGTGTGAGCCGAGCGTATCCAGCAATGCCGCTTTCCATTGGTCAGGATGCCAATACAACGCGCCGTCACCCGTGAACGCATCCACGATGTCGGCTAATGTGGCGGAGGAAAACTCACCGCTGGCGATCTGGTCCAGCAACGCTTTCGCGGAGGGTGACTTGGACTGTTGTAACTGCTGTACGATCCTCTGGAAGTCCTGTTCGGTTGTGCCGCGCTTCGATAAGTCCTCGATCAATCTGCCTGGTTCCTGCCCCAACACATCCGAGATTTTCAACAAGGCTTCCCGCTTCGGTTGCGCCACATCCCACGCGGCAAGCAAACCGTCCATCTTCTCGCCCTTGAAATCTTTCAGGGCTGGCAGGATCGTATACCACTCTGGCGAGTTGGCTACCTTGTTCCCCATCTCCGACCATAACTTCATATCTCCCTTGCTGAGTGTGCTGAAATATCTGGCGATCTCTTTCGGGTCGTCAAAGGTGGAGATGAACGCGCTGATGTTGTTGTAGAACATCCCCGCCCCCTCCCGCGCCCTGGCTTCTGGCGTCATCGCCGCCCAATCTTCTTTGATATTTTGCAGTAAACCGCGCCGCTTCTGTGCGGGCGCATCCAGTAACCCCGTCTGCGTGAACGGTCCCGCTTTGATCTGACCCTTATCATTGACGCCCGCGATCCAGCGCGAGAACCCGCCCATGTCTTCATACTTGAACCCTGGCGAAACATCGCCAGTCTGCACCAGAGTCTTATACCTACGCGCCGCCTCGAAGGGAGCGTGAGTTTCCATGAACGCCCGCGCCGCAGTGTTGTTACCCAATGCCGTCGCTAGTTTCGCGCTGGCTAGGTTCGTGACGGTGGGCAATTTCTCCAGCGGGTCAATCGCCATCTGTCCCGCGAAGTCCATCATGGTTGAGCCGACGAACTGACCATGCACGCCAAAGAGTTCACGCACAACCTCTTTTGGATCTTCACCAGCGACAATTGCCGCATGAATTGTTTTTCTCGTTTGATACAAAACCTGAAAAGCATTGCTTGGATCGTAGTGTTCGCCAGTCACGGGATTGAAATCTACTCTGCTGACAGGTGATGCTTGTCCGATCACAAAGTCCTCCCCTGGCTTTGCGAACCGTATGCCCTGAAACTCGCCTCCCTCTCTCAGGTTTTTGATCTCGTCGAATAGGTTGACGACTTCCCCGCCTGTGGTGTTCTGCTCCGAAACGGCAAACAACAAAGCAAGGGCAGGTATCCAGTTACGCGAACCGATCACGTCCATAGTTTCGTACTGGAATCGCCCTGCTTCCCATGCCGCCTTTCGCAATTGCGGATCGAAGATCAGACCGCTCAATTGTTCGCGCGCCTCCTCCTGCATAGCCGCAGTAGGTTGTTCTTGTAGGTTAGCGGAAATCGCATCCGCCAACTGCGACCCGTACCCGATAGATTGTTCCGCGCCCTCAGCCAACTTATTCAACACCGCCATCATCCCCGCTACGGTGGTCGGCTGCTCAAATACTCCGCTGGTCGGGTCGTACTGCTGACCGCCAACCAATCCCAATGTGTAACCACCAGCCGCGCCGAGTATCTGTCCTGGCACTCCAAATACTGCACCTGCCCGCGCGCCCGCCAACGCCATCGGCGAAGCCATGATCTTCGGGTTCGACATAATATCGTAGTACGCTTTCTGCCACTTCGGAAGCCGCGACCAGTCGAAGTTCGGGTCGTTCAATATCTGGTCGCGCATCTCTATTGGGTAGGTGGTGATGTCAAAGTTCGGGTCGGCAAGGATAGTCTTACGCTCATCAGGCGACACATCATTCCACAGCGCGAATCCTTCCTGCACCGCGTCGCCTGGCTTGAACACACCCTCGTCTTTCTCCTTCTGCGGTCCCGCAATAGACGACAGGAAACCGAGACCAGGATCATCGCCTGGCAGGTATCCCCATTCTGCGGGCGGCTTGCCCTTGTTCCTGAACTCAAACCACTTATACGCCTGGGTGATCTGCTCGCGCTGGTTCGCAATATGGGGAGGCAGAGGCGCGCCCGCAGGTGTAGCCTTGATCTGCTGGTACGCCTCCACCACCGCCTTCGGGTCTTGCGCGAACGTCGGCTCATATCCCAACTGCCTCTCCACCGCCTTCTGTGGGGAAAGCATAGTCGCCTGAAGTTCAGGCTTCAGGCTATTGTAGTAATCCGCGTAATGCTTCTGATAATACTCCGCGCGCGAAACGTTCGGCGGGTTGCGGATGTCTATGGGCTTTGGCTTCGGCTTGGGTTCTTGATCTGCCGGCGTGGGCGTTGCGGTTCCCTGCGGTGGTAAGGGTGTCGCCATGTTACCTCAATGATTTACGCTATTCGCGGCTGTTCCAACTGAACAAATTGAGATACGGATTAGGTGCGTATTGCGCTCCGTCATATCCTCCATATCCTCCATACCCGCCGCCACCGCCGCCGCGCCTGCGTCCCCATGCGTAGTTTGTCCCAAAGCCAGGGGAAGGAACAGGCGGTTCAAGGGGTGGCGCAACAGGGAATACAGGTAAACCCGTGTTGACCAACTGCCCGCCCGCGCCGATGACGCTGGTAGTGAGTTTATCCGCGGGAGTTTCAGGAAGCCAATACGTGTTGTACATCTCCTCGTCTGAACTGCGTATTGCCTGCCCGCCCGCTCCCGTGAACGTTCCGGATCCGGGATTGTTATTCTCAGGCAACCAATACACATTAGGAGTTGCAAGCGCTTGACCTCCACCGCCAATAAACGAACTTGGTCCGGGTGTGATGGAAACAGCTTGACCCTGTGCTCCCTGTGCATACAGCCCTCCGCCGCCAAAAAACGAGCCGGTCGGTCTTGGCGCCCACCTCGGTGATCTCGGTAGTGTTCTTCCTTTGGGCGGCGGTGGTGGTTCTTTGGGCGGCGGTGGTGGATTTGATCCTGATCCTGGTCCTGCGCCTGGTGTTCCTGGTCCTGGTCCTGGCATGTTAGCCTCCTGCCTTTCGGCAACTAATACTTTCTCGGATACGATGTCTTGCTGTTATTGTTTCCATTCACAACCTTCATGACAGATTGATAGGTCTCTGGTTGTAGCGTCTTGAGTCTTTCTCTCAACTCATCGGGCATCATCCTCCATTGCGCCTTGAGCGCCTGGACTTTCTGATCCTCCGTCATCTCGTCCATCAACTCAGTGAACGCCTCGTTGATCTCGGCTCCAACGTCAAGCAGGATGTCGCGCAGGTCTATCTCCACGTCACCCTCCTGGCATCGGCGGGTTGACTGGACCCGTCATCGGCGGAGGGATCACGTTCTCCTGCCCGGGTGTCAGGGCTGGTTCTTCCTCTCCCTCTGGCATCATCATCTCGGGCGGCATGGGTTGTTGCATCGGCGGTTGCATCGGCGGTTGAGATGGAGGCGCGGACGGCTTCCTGCCTAACGCCGTCATCAGGAACTCGGTCATCAACGGCTGGTTCTGACTCATCGTCATCAGCATCATCTCGCGCATCTTCTCCTTCATGATCTGCTTCTGCATCGCCTTCGTGTCCGTCACCTGCAACAAGTTCTCTTGCTTCCACTCGTCGCTTACGGTGTCGCCCAATCCTTCGGCAGTCTGCGCGTTGCGTAAAGTGTCCTGCGGTAGTTTGGGTTCCAGCGACACACTCACCTCGTACTCGTCGGGGATGTCGTTCGCCGACAGCACGCGGTGGCTGATCCCTTCGTTCTTGATACGGCAAAGGATATGCTCAAACGAGTCGGCAAACGCAGTCGAGACCGCTTCCTTCGGGTCTTGCAATGGCAGGAGTCCCGAACTCGACAACATCGCCAGCCCTGAGAACGTACTGCCCGCAATGTTCTGACCAAGAGTTTGCTTGTAGATCGTACTCTCCGCGTCAACCTCATCCATCATCCGCTTCACTTCCAGTACGTTGCGGTCAATCACGGGAAACTCTACAGGCGTTGCCTTACCTACGATCTTACGCACGCCGCCCGTAAAGTCCACTTCGATCTTTGTCTGCGAGTTCACGCTTTCAGGGTCGAACACCAACAGCGGGCCGGGCAAACCCTGAATAAAGATGGCGGTAAAGAGATACGTCCAAAACAGGTTCTCCCGTTTGTCCCACTCCCCTTTTGCATGAGCATACAGGAAGGATTGGATGTGCCGTGCAGGTTCGGTGAACAACGACGATCCGCCCGCATACCTCACCGCGATATTGAGATCATCCATGCCATGCCTTTGAGCGAGCAGGTTATCCTTGATTCCATCAGCCCAAACGACGCGGTTATTCAGGTCAATGCTGTCCCATACCGTGTACTCTTTTGTGGCGCTTGCTTCCACTCCCCACCGTTCGGTCAACGCATCGCCCTTCATCTTGTACTTGCGGAGATGTCGGAGTAAACCGAACTCACCCCAACCACCGAATGACTGGTCGGCTGGTAATGCCCGCAGGAGGAACGGCGTCAGGTCTGCGATCTTCTCGACGCGCTTCCTCAACAGGTCGCTCTTATGTACCTTCTTCAAGTCGTCCACGCGCTCGGTCTGCAACACAACAGGACCGAACAATACAGCCGACAGGTTCGCGTCCTTCTCGATCCGCGCGCGATGAAACCTGCCGCTGACCCGTAGCATTTCCTTCAACCCCGCCTCGATCTTGTCGGAGTTCCTATGCTTCTCTCCCTTGCTGTTGACTGTTACACGCAATTCGCTCGTGTTCAACAGGCGCACCATCCCGATCACCGCGTTGCGTCCCGATGGGGATGTGGTCAACTTCCAGTCATCCTTATCTACGCCCGCATTCTTCGGAGTTTCCATCCCATCCATGAAGTAGATTTCAAGATAGCGCGCGTACATCTCCAGCAACTTACCACCATTGCTCGCGCTGGTCAGTTCGGTTGCGGCATCCTTTGCCTCTTTGATCTGCTTATCGCTGATGGTGCTGTCTTGTTTCTTTGCCATGCTAGAGTCCTTTCACCTTCCTCATCGGATGCAGTGATCTTGGTGTTTGTGGAGGCAGGTTCACCTTCGTCTCGTTGGTCAATCCATATTTGAGCGCGTCGTAGGCGTGGTCTTCCTGGTTTGTGTCCACGTCCTCCACGTTGATCTTGTCGTGCGCCAGTGACGACAACTGCTCCGTGATGTTGGGACAGGTCTCGAAGAACTGTATCCCTGGCTCGCCGTCTGGCAGGTCGGTCAACAACCCATCCACCTTGCGCTTGCCTCCGATCCGATTGTTGTCTCCGCGTGTGAGTTGCACGCCGTTCGCCTTGTATTCGTCGGCTGAGCTGTACACCTGCCCCTGCCTATTCTTCGACTGCCACATCGCGGGATCACCAAAGGTAAATGCGATCTTCTCCTCGGGCAGGGTCATGTCTTTGATGTAATTGCATTGCTGTTGCAGGGTCAAGCCTGCCTGATACGCTTCCCGATACACATAGATGCGGCGTGTGTCGGGGTTTCGGGTCAACCATAAGCAACACCAGGGAGCGTTGTATCCTTCATCCACTGCCCGCCACCTGATCCAATGAGCAGGAACATCGAACGGCTGAACCACATGCCGCTCATGGTTGAACGTTGAAAACGCCATGCCCGCAAACGCATCCCAATCGGCATCGCGCCATGCCTTGCCGAGAGAGCCTGACAGTCCCTTCAACCAGCGCACATACTCAGGGTTGAGGAACGGATTGTCGTAGTAATAGGTCTGGAAGAAGCGGGTGTACTTCTCGCGCTTCTCACGCCACGGAACGACAAACGCTTTCTTGAACCACTGCAAGCCCGGTCCATCCGCGTTCGTCGTCAGGTACTTGCGCGGTCGCCAGTTCAGTTTCGACGTGCGGACCGACCCGTATATTTTGGTCTTCTTGTCTTCGATCAACTGCGTGGCTTCCTCGATCACAATGCCGTCGTACTCAATGCCAAGATATTTATCTATGTCGCTGGCGTCCTTGTATCCGCCGATCACCGCCCGCGATCCGTTGGGTAGTTCCACGCCGTCGGCTGTGAATGAGTGCGGCGTGAACGCAAACACCTTACGCACCAGGTCATCGAGACTCTCAGCGGCGGACTTCTGTATCTTCCGCAGGAACAGGAATTTGAGACCCGCCACCCGTTGCATGTCGTCAATGCCGACCTGTTGCATCGCCGCAAACGACTTGCCCGGTCCGCGCGTCCCTGCCAGCGCGATCTCATCGGGACCTTCGGGTAGGTCGGCAAGGCGCGCCGCCGCGTGGAACGGCATCATACTCGGCAAGATCACGTATCCCGCTTTCACGAAGTTCTCTACCTGGTCACGAGGCATCCCCGCTTCTTTCGAAAGCATGGCCATCGTTTCCATTCGGCTATCCGCTGTTAGGCTTGCCATACACCATGTCCATGATCTGTTCGAGACCGACGATGTTCAATGTGTTCGTCGCCTCGAACTTGTCCGTGAATAGTTTGAAGTGCCGCCCGATGTCAACGACCGCCGCGTGCGCATCGTGTAACTCCACCTCCACCCACTCGTGTTCCCATTCTTCGGACGCCTTGCCTTTCACGATCTCTCGTTTGCGCTTGGTCTTGATCTTCTTTATCAAGTTCATGTGCGCTTTCGCTTCGGGGTTTCCGAAGTCGAAGTACACATGCCCGTCTTCCACTTTGAGAAACCGTCCGATGTCGGCGCGTGCCTGGTTCGCCAGGATCGCCAACGCTTCGTTCGCTCCCATGTGCCGCTCGGCAATTTTCTCCTCGATGTAGGCTCGCACCTCATCATTTCTCATAAGCCGACTTCCCGCGCGGTAAGCCGTCTCGCGTGACGCCTTCGGGTGCGTGTCTACATAGGCTTGCGTCTGGTTCATGCTCGCCAGGTACGCCTCCCCGAAGGCGATCACATTTTCTTTGTATTTCTTCTTCTTGCCTGCCATTACGGGTAAGTACTCCTCGGTGGATAATACTGAGAACGGAACGGAGCATCCATTGAGTAGACCTGAACTCCACTTGCAGGATAGTAGTATCGCTCTTTGGTGATCAGCGGATACGGGACGCCAACGCCCTCGCCCAATGTCGAGAACGGGCGCACACTTTCATAACCAAAGATCGCCGTCGCCCACAACACGCGCGGATCGAGCAATGTTTCAGGGGTGACCGACGGCAACGGCTCACCATCCAGGAACGAATACACCTCCACCATCTCCACACCGCGATCATTCTTTCCTGCTGGTTTCACCCACACCGTACACCCTCCGCAGATCAACGCCGCCAACGCGGGTTCAGATAGACCTTGCCCTGTACCGTTCACATAATCCCTCACGTCCTCGGTCGGCGGGCGATTCGTGAGAAAGACCGACGGACCTATGATGGCAGAGAACCTGTTACGGATGTAATCGGCTTCCTCTTTCGAACACTTCGACAAAACCTTGCCGAACTTGTGCATTGCCATCAGGTCAGCCCAAAAAACTTGTTGCTCCCGATTGAGAGTCACCTTATTGTGACTCTTGTGATCGTTGAAAACGCCAATGCGATTCACCTGCGGATCCGGCGCGACCTCGCGCACCGTGAAAGGCGGGTCTGCCGCGCCAGATAACCAGTCAGGTAATACCTGCGCGCGCAACCACCCCGAACCTACTGTCGGTTCTCCGACCTGAACATTGAGACTGATCGTCACATCCACGTTACACCTTCCGCGCTGTGACCGTGACCGCCTCGCTCTGGTAGATATGCGTTTGCTCCCCAATCTTGATCGTCGCGCCAGCCGATACGACAATCGGTATCTCGTCGGGAGCATCGCCGCCTTCTTGGGGCGGAGGCGGAGGCTCGTCCACTGCCTTATAGATAACAAATATCTCCGGCGATCCGTCCATGCGTGGATACTCAGCGAACGTCCAGCGGTGATCTGTCATCTCCAGCCACACCTGCCGACCTGGTCGCTTCGGGTCAGTCACATCCGTCTTTACCTGTAAGGCGCTGAACGACTGTCCAGATTGCAGATACCCATGACTCGGCGATTTCACAGTAGGACCCGCGTAAATCTTTGGCGCTTTGCCGGGGGATACAACACATATATACATGGGATTCTCTCCTTCTTCTGTGGGTAAACTCGGCGGAACCTCCCCGCCAACATTGAATACATCCAGGAAGCGATCAACGCTTCCGACCACTCGGTTCATGTCCACTTCATCCGAGTCCATTCCAAACTCTCGACCGCGCGCAGGCGTGTCGTACTGCCATAACAACGTTGTCTCTTCTTTCCACGGGATCGGGATACGCACATCATCCGCGTCTCCGTACCATGCGATCCACAACCAGAACCGCGCGAAGAAGTCCATGTCGGCGCGAGCGGTGGAACTGTGCGCGATCCAGTAATAGTAACCAGTGTAAATGCCGACCTGTATATCGCTCACACCAGAGACCGCCAGGAATGTCTCGATGCACAAACGCAGGTTACGCGCTCCGCCATAGGGACCGCCATACGACTCTTCATAATCGAACCAGTACCCGATCTCAGGCGGATCGCTATGCAACATATCCCAGAAGAAATTGCCTTGATCCACTGGATGCGAACGACTGTCGTAAAACAAGTACGCCCCGCGCAGGAGTCCTGCCTCTCTTGCGCGATGCCAACTGTCGGCGAAACGCGGGTCAGGCGTTGTCCCCTGCGCACACTTGAAGATGATCCCTTTCGCGCCTGCGGCTTTGGCAGTGGCGAAGTTGATCTCGCCCTGCCACCTGCTCACATCGAGGATGATGTACTGTTCGGCGGCGACAATATCCCGGTATACACCGAGTCGCTCATAGCCTTTCAGCCAGTGCCACAACACCGACCCATTGAACCAACGTTTACTGTGTCGCATAGGTTACCTGCTAGCAAAATAGGTGACCAGACCGGTCAGTAAAACAAACAAGCCATTGATGAGCGCGATCTTTGTGTTCGCGCTCATCTTCACGCCTGCCATTTTGATGTCGGTCGCCATGTCCAATTCGCGCCTCCAATCCTCAAGGCTTCCGATGCGGTCAAATCCATCCTTGCGGATGGCGCGCGATTCAGACTGCTCTGCTTTCTGCGACTGGATCAACTCCTCCAAATCAGCGCGGATATTCCTGACATTCTCCGCCATGCCAGGCTGACCGTCCTTGCCGTTCAATATCTCCATCGAAGCGCGCGCCATTGGCATGAATACCTCTTCCATCAGCCGTATGCGGCGGGAGTGTTCGGCAAGTCGTTCGTCAATGGTCTTCTGCTTGGAGGATGGCATGGCTTCCTGCTACGGGATGAGATGAGCGCGTTGCGCCGCGTCCTTCTTGCCGAATGCAATGAATAGCAAGCGAGCGCCTTGCAACGTGCCGAGTAACACGACGATCAGGGTAAGCACGGCGGTCGCAACAGGCGCGAACTCCTGCGGGATGAGTTTCAAAACCACACCGATCACCGTCAGTACTGCGCCAGTAATTGCCGAGGCGATCTCCTGCTCATACCCAAGCGGAACCCTGCCGCGCAGAACCAACCCGATCAGGTACGCGATTCCCGAGCCAATCAACGCTTGCAACTCCACAGGCAACTCGACCACATCCTGCGCCACACCCTGCGCACTCGAACATCCAGCCAGGAGCAGAGCGGCGACAACAGCGAACACGATCACTTTCCAATTGCGTTTCATGGGAACTCTCCTTTGAATAGTTGCCCGAAGAAAACAAAAACGGGGCAGTCGGTGGACTGCCCCGTTTCTCTGTCTGCGGGCTTGAACAAATTTATGTGCGTGAGATTATATCACTCCCCCGAACGCTTTGACCGCTGGCGATTATTCCAGCCAGGCGGATGTTCGGGCGGTCGGCGGCTGACACGATTTTGACCGCCCGCCATTGCGGACAAACCAATGCCAATCGATGGAAGCAAGAGTGCCGCCAAAATCAATAACAAAATCTTATCTGTATCCATGACGTTTCTCCGAGTCTGCCCAACGGTTCGCGTTACCTGCGTGTGGGCGGGTGTGGATACTTCTTGTGAGCAGGAAAAACCCGAAGCCAGAACCAAGCCAGAAAACGGGGAGAATCCCACACGTCAGGTTCACGCTTTGTTAGACCCCGCCACTCTTGGTTGCGATATTATTAGCCAACGTCTGTGAGCATGACGGGGAATTGTACGCGCTAGGATGTCCAGATTGAAGACATTTTATAACTGCCGATATTTTCAGGGCGCGACCCCAAAACGATTATCAGCCTAGCGGAATACACATGGTAAAGAACAGGGGTCTAACTTTTGCGTTACCCGCGCGCGGGCTTCGCAGAACTTTTGCTAGTTTTAGATCGACTTTTGTGCCCCGACTTTCGCGCGTCGGGTGCACGCTTTGTTAGACCCCGTGCCTATTTTGCAACACGGAGAGAGACGGATGGCTCACCCTCTTTGCGGAATGACAGCAATTCGGGATGAGCGGTTGCGTAACCATCGAGGGATTTCGTATCCCAAGAGACGCGACCTTTGGCAAAGACGGCGTGGAAGAATGAGCCTTTCACGCTTGCGCCGTGAGTGATGACAGCCTGCTTGATTTCGGCTTCGAGAGAGGCGATGTTGGCGGTAACGCCTTCGGTCTTGCCTGCGAACTCGGCTTCGATTTCAGCCATACGCGCCTTGATTTCTGCGGTATAGATTTCATCGAGCAGGGCTTGTTTTTCAAGCATAGCCGCGTCGCGTTGCGCCTGAAACTCTGCCAATTGGTCTAACTTCTGCTTGATTTCGGCTTCGTCCATAGATAACCTTTCTGTTATAGGGGTGAGATAATTTTTCAAGAAGGGGTCTAACGGCGAGCGTTACCCGCAGGGGCGGATAGCACTCGTCCAAAAATAACCTACGCCCGCCCCTGTCGGGTGGACGCATTGTTGGGCAGACTGAACACTGGGATATACTGCCCTTCATTCATGCGCCAAGTCACCCTTCCGCGGCGGTCTATAATGCGTTCCCATTTTGCACGCTCGCACATTTCAAGGGTAATCCAATTTAGCGCAAGCCATTCCTGCTTAATAGCCTTTGGGACAAACCGCCATTTGAAGGTTTTGATTTGATTAGCCATGATTACTTCTTTCTGTTGGGGTCTGCCCAACGGTTTGCGTTAAGCGCGGCTGGTAACTTTGCGCTTCTTCGCAGGGGTTTTGACATCTGCGGTGGATGACTGATTTTTAGCGGGCGACTCCAAGCCGTCGCTTGCACGCGATGTTAGAAGGCGTGCCATTCTGTGCTGTAAAAAAACACGCACAGAATAATTTGGGATATAACGAGCGTTTGGAGTGTGCTTAAATTCAATCATTGCAATCTTGCGATTTGGATTCATTTTGCTTTGTTTCCAATATATGCGCTCTATGGTCTTTATTGTTTTATGACCAGACATCAGACGAAATTCCCAACGCTGACCGACACGAGGTATTTGCATGGTAGCCTTCTAACGGCTTGCGTAACCTGCGCGAAGCCTTTATAAGTTTGTTGCGCCATGCAGGCACATGGCGAAGCGTCAGGTTCACGCTTTGTTAGACCCCGCCGCCGTTATCGGCGTAGTCACATTCCAAGATTTCAATTTCATCAGGCTCGTCAATGTCAAAATTGAGTTCGCCGTATTTCTCTGCCACAATTTTTTCGACCTGCGGCATAATGCCATCATTGTGAGATTCAATCTCATCATCCAATTCAACTTCAATTTCTCGCTGAATATGGATGCGAATAATTGCGTAACCTTTTCTTTTTGCCATGCGATTCTCCTTTTGCAAGATAGGGGTCTAACTAGGGATTATACGGAATGTACATCTAAAAATTAATCTCGATGTACTTCTTCCGCGTCTTTTTGATTTCCACATCGGGCAGTAGGTTCTCCACTGCTTTTTCGATGGCGATCTTCACCGCGTCCGTCAATGACATTCGATAGACACCTCGCTCATTCAGCGCGTCCGCCAATACCTCGATATATGGGCGATACTCCGTCACATCCACACGCAACACTTTCACACTTCCTCCGTCATGCTTTCCCATGCGCGCGCAACACGCCTGCCTGCACGAACCCATCCAAAATGAACTTCGCCGCGAACGCGATGTTGTCGGGGTCGGTGCGCCCGTTCTTCCTGAACCATGTGAACCAAACGATCACGGGATACTCTCGCACAGGTTGACGATCCAGCACATACAATCGCGCCGCTTCGGTTTCTTCCTGCTTGACCTTCGCCGCTTTATATCGGTTTGCGCGCTCCACTCGGATGTAGTCGTTGAGCGATATGAAGCGATGATCAATGGTTACTTTCATGATCTCACTCTCCGATACACTTCCGACTTGGCAATGATGAAGTGCGGCGATCCATGTTCGTACTTGATGATGACTTCGGCAAACATATTTTCCTGTGCCTCTTTACATGCCTCGGCTAACCGTTTGATCTCATCGTTCGTAAACACATCCTGCATTGCGCGTAACGCATCCACTTGCGGAGTCTCTTTCGTATCCGGTGTCGGCATCTATATCTCCTTCAACACTTGCGCGCAGGTGGCGATCATGTTCAATCGCCGATAGTCATCCGCGACCGCTCGCAACGCTGCCGCGCGTTCTGATTTTTTTCTGATCCCGCGCGCCGCCTCGCGCCGATCATTCAGCTTGCCAAGACGTTCGATCCGAAACGCTTCCTCTCTCCGTGACAATCTTCCGCCTTCGCTTTGAAACGCAGAACCCGCAATTATTTTTTCCGACATACATTCTCCTTATGCCTGATGATCCGCGATCCACTTCACAACCCATTTGTATTGATCGGTGAAAAGAAATTCCAAAAAAGAATCGCGTTGATTTTTTGGGATCGCCCGCAATCGTTGTTGCCACAATGGTTTCGGAGTCGCTCCGCATGGTTTGCCGCGTTGATCGAAATGCGCGCGCGGCTGTCCTGATAATTTTTCAGAGACCACCTGACCACAGCGCGGACACGCCACCATCAACTTTATTTTTTTTCTGCGCTCTGACATGAACATCTTCACGCGCGTCTCGCGTCCTTCTGCTGTCGAGTCGGGAGGCTCGATGCCGTATCGCAAATTGATGTTGATGTACTTCGGGTTCACATCGAGACGCCGCGCTACCTCGCGCTGGTTCCATACGCCCGTCTCCCGCTTCACATCGCGCAACACGCGCGCGACCTTACGGTTCGTGTTCTCGTGGATGATCGGCTTCGGATTTTTACGTTTCATAGATCGCGTCCAGAACGGGCTTGCAAAGGCAAGACAAGGCAAACATCGCTTTCACTATTTCCGCATTTCCAAACGCCTGTTACGGGCTGTAACAACAACCCGCAATCGAGGGTCGCTACTCCCCCAAAACAACCCATAAAACCCGTGCGTGATAAGCCATTTGCGTTGTACGCCCGTGTTTTGTAGAGAGGGAGGGGGAGGTCAGCAGTGGGGAGGGGGAGGTTATTCATCGCCAAGAGTCTCTCCATGCAGTATCGGTTCGCCTTCCACATCGAAGTTAGCAAGGTTCGGGATGTTGCGCGCAAACCAGTACGTGCATAGCATCCGATACGCTCCGCCCCGCCACAGCCACGAATGATTCCCGCGCGCGCTGTCCTCGAAAATATAGTTGCGCTTCGGAGCGGCAAGCCAGGTCTTGATCTCGTACCATGCCTCTTGCGGATATTCACGTGATGTCCAATTTCTGCGCGGGCTGATCTGTCTGTCGTCGCTGTCTTCGAGGAAATGGATGAACTGTTTGACAGTGGCTTTCGTATCTTCAAACAACTCGATCACATCGCCCTGATACATCGTTGCATGTAATGTCGGCATTCCAAGACCCAACGCATTGAACTGTTGCGGATCGAGTTTGCTGATGCTCGTCGCATACTCGCCCGCTACGCGCTGGTCCTCACGGATAACCTCGTGATGCGCGTCATACAACTGCACCACCACATACAGCAGGAACAATCCCGCGAACACATACAACGCGGTGATGATCGTCGTCCGCGTTTGGTCAACATACGCAGACAGAACGATCAACAGGATCGCAATCGCCGACGAGCAGATCATACGCCAAAGAGTTATCATCGCAACCCGCGAAATGCATCACCAATCAACTTGATAGCGTTGGCAACCTCGACGCTTTGCGAGACGAGATAGTTGCCTACAATGCAACTCAAGAAGATCATGACGATAATCAAGATGGTTTCGATGATGACTTGTAGATCGGTGCGGTTTCTCTTATTCATCATCGCCACTCAATGATTCAACAAACCGACTAAGCAGGATATTAGCAATACCAGTGCGATCAACATCAGCTTTACGGAATCATTTTTCATAGTTCTAGTCCATTCTCACGTGCAATGCTTTCAAGATACCACCGCGCCCTGTCTTCCTGTGTCACGCCCTCTGCGCGAGATAGTGGAAAAAACGGAGCCTCGACCGTAATCAGATACTCTTGATTTCGGCGCACCTGTGTAATAACCGTCCCCCAACTTGGGAGTTGGAACGCCCGACCTACGTGATGTAGGTTGCTGGCACTAACGGTCATTTCGAGATACCGACCCCTCACGATCTGCGCGGACGTTATTTTAGGCTCCCAGTACGCCGATTGAATGGCGGTGGATGTTTGGAGGCGGAACACGATCACAAAGAAAGTGAACAAAACCACGATGATTCCAACCCCAAACCAACTATTCTCTGGGGTCCACTCAATCAGGTTGAGTAGCCCGCACAGGATTAAAGGGATGACAACCAACAACGGCTTCCAGGCGTCGTTATCTTTCATGGTTGCTTTTCCTCTTTTTTCTTCCTGCTCGATTTCACTGGCGCGAACGACTTCATGTAATTCGCCCATGGACTGCGCGAGTCTGCCTTCCACTTCTCCGCGCACGTCTTGCACAAAGGCAGGATGTGTTTATCGGTTTCCTCCGTGTCTGGGTTGATGTCGTAACGACTCTTCCCGCAATACGAGCGCGACTCCAACACACCGTTGGTAACAACTTCAAAGATATGCAACTCGCCAATCGCATCTCCCCCATCGTTGCCATACACAAACACCGTCTTCAAAAAGTTGATCGCTGATTTCACCTTTGCCATGTTGATCTCCTTTACCTTCTCATTCCGTTTGCAAGTTGCTTGATCGCCTTTGCCTCGCCAGTATCGAAAGCGGCTCGTCGTTCTTCCTCAAACACCAATCGTTGCTCATCCACATATTGCGCTACCTCAGGGATCATCCCGATCACCGTGCGCTCCCTCAGTAATACTTCTTGATAGGCTTGAATAAAACGCGCGCGGTCAGCAACAGGGTTATCGCTCAAGATGGCGTCCAGCCCGCCCAACAAGTGGACTGTGCGCGCTACGATTGGATGAGCATACGAAGCCTCGAACGTGGTCGGCTTGCACACTTCGCACTCTGCTTCATGCTGAGTGATGTTTTTGAGTTTCAACAGATACTCGCCGCCGATCAATGACTTCGCCTCTTCATGCAGTTGCGCTGACACATCGCACATCGCGCCTGGTTGTATGGTGTTGCGGTTCAGCACCATGCCCCACGCCTCCGCAGGGGTCGGAATCTTCAAGGCGATCATCTGGAGTTCCAGAGCCTTCTCGCGGATCGCGCCAGGCATGGGGAAGTATGGCTCCTTCTGACCTAGATAAAACAATGTCGCTTTATCGAGCAAGTCAAACGATAGGTCTTTCAGGATCACAAAGAACATCTCCACGATCTCGCTTGCGTTCCCGTTCTTTATCGGAGAGTTCGGCAAGTACTTGATCCGCTGTACGATGTTGTATACATCCTGCTTGGTCGCCATTAGTTCCATCCGTTCGCTTCGCCGTATGCGTTCAGCGCATCAACGGCAGGCGTTCCATTCTTTCGCGTGGTCTTCGGTTCGCGCTTCCCGTCGTCCTTCCCCTCCGCCTTCCAACGCTCCAAGATCGCCAGGCAATACTTCCAATTGCGCTTGTTGTTCTCCACCGCCAAACGGATCGCATCCTCGATCCACTGCGGCGCGAAATCCTCCTCCGCGTCTGTGAGCGCGTCCGCGATCATCGGCGTCAATGCTCCAATGTTGGCTTCGTACAATTCAAAAATGTTCGGTCGCGCCCTCGTAGTAGTAGATTCAGTGCTTGCTAAATCAGTACTTACTATATGGTGCTGTTTTGCACTAGTGGATAATGCACTAGTGCAAAACGCACCACTGGATGATTTTCTTGGGTTTTGGGAAGGACTCTCGTAGACCTCGGTTATCCAATCAAAAGTACCGTCAGGACGCTTCAAGCGGATGCGGTTCATATACTTACCTTTTCGTAACTCAGCCAACATTCGTTTGAGTTTCCTACTTCCTGCTGGTCCTTCCTTCTCCAACGCCTCGCTACGCACTTCCCAATGATCGGGCTTGGTCAACAGATAACCCATCAACCCGCGCGCCTCCCAACTCAACCGCTTATCCACGAACGGCTCATTGCTGGCAGTGAAGTAATTCTTGTTCTTGCGTACTCGTATAATGCTCACGCCGCCTCCGCCTGATACTCTGCCTGCTCAACGAACTCTTGCAATTCCATATACCCCGCGCGTAGATCGCTCTTGGTCGTGGTCTCGCGGTT
Organism: Anaerolineales bacterium; assembly: GCA_021462845.1. Lineage (GTDB taxonomy): Bacteria > Chloroflexota > Anaerolineae > Anaerolineales > Villigracilaceae > Defluviilinea. The sequence goes on along the minus strand of JAJTXU010000014.1, from coordinate 19,997 downwards.
TACCTCCGCGTGCGTCACGCTGAGTCTCTCCGCCCGTTGGCACAATGCCGTCCACTTTTCCCACGCGCCATCGTCAATCGGATCAGGGTTATCGTTCTCTGCGTGTATGGGTTGCGCCTCCTCGTTGTTCGCTGTTGGCGCATCCGATGCGGTGACCTCGATCACTTCTTCCGTCTCAGCCAACGCTTCGCGTAAAGTGTTGTCGCCGTATCCGCTCTTGTCTGCCCAGTTCAACAACTCGCGCAACACGGTTTTCATCTCCATCGTGTGTACTTGATCGGGGTTCTTCCACAGCGACCCGTCCGCGTTGTATCCCTTTGCGTTGAACTTCCTCGCATGGTCATGGATTTCCTCTTTCGTCATCCAAACCTTCTTGACAAAATTGCGCGTGGTTCTCAGGTAGCCGTACCAGGCTCCCGCATCCTGTGGTCTGACACGTGGCGCGAACACAACAGGTTTTCCCTCTTCGTTCACGATCACCTGATCGCCGCTATTGACATCCAGTTCCATACTCCATCCAGCGGGGAAAGGCGTCACGTTGATCACCGAATACTTATTGGTGCGAACAGCCAAAGCGTACAGACCCAGATAATGCGGGGTGAACTTGGCTTCGTAGACCTTCTTCTTCCCGTTCCAGTACGGGATCATGTACGCCTGCTTGACCGCAGGATCGCACGAAAGTTGTAGTGACGCCGCCCGCAGGGACGCGATCACAATGCTGTCAGGCGTGCATTGTTGCAGTTTGTAATCCGCCTCCACCGCGATCATCACACTGCGGATGTATGGCTTCGCGCCCTTGTCTAACACACTCTCGAACTTCGCAATCGTTTGCGGGTTGAATAAGGCTTGCTCAATGGTGATAATTGAATTGTTTGTCATCTCATCGCTCATTGTTACATGGGTCCAAAATCGCCGAACCCTGCTTCTTAATTGTCCGCGCAGGGTTGTATCGCTTCCTTCCATCGTCGACCACCTCGCCGCACCAACAGGCAAATACATCGCTCTTGCCAACGCGGTGATGGACGGTCTCGATCTCGCACTCCTCGCAACGCATTACCTTCACGCTGTCGCTCGCTTCGATCCAGTGGGCGTTCATTGTTCGCCTCCAAAGGTTGGCAATGCGGTATCGCGCAACAGTTCAAAAACGACCTCGGCGGGTTGTTTGTAAAGCCTTCTTATCTGACCGCTCTTGAAAACAATTTCAAGCATTGGTAAAGTTGTCAAAGATTGAAGTTCATCTTGCTCTGTTTGAATTGGAAATAGAGCCTCGTCTATTTCTGGGTGAAAGTCCCAAGACTCTACGGATTCAATATCGAAACCAATAAACGGAGTTGGCATGATGTTCTTCATAGCGTCAACCCTCGGATCGTCTTGCTCGTCGGCTCACCCGTTTCGCGGTTCACAATGGCAAAGTCAGACGTGGAGAGTTTCGCCAACCTGTACTTTGCGTGGAACGCCTTCGCGCCTTTGGCGGCAAGTTCTGCCATGTATCCGCGACCGTACTTTCGTACTGTCGCCCTCCCGCCCATTGACCCTGCTTGTGCTTTTGTTTTCATTGCGGCTCTCCCAATGTCAATTCCCCCCGCACGATCTGCTCCGCCAGTAACGCATGTGCCTTGTAGGTTGTGTGGCCGGGAACCAAGTCGCTGTCCCACAGCGCCTCCATCTCAGGGTGAGCAAGGATGATCTCCATTGCCCGCGTGAGTCGGTTGCGCCAGTAAAGATGGTTTGCATCCTCGCCTTTCATGTACTCCTCATCCCTCCATTTATTCTTCCAGTTTCCGTTGAATACTCCTATTGCATGTCGTGCCATCGCTTTGTTCCTTTCTGTTGTATAATGCGGTCGAGCCTTTTGCATCGGCTCCATCGCTTTGAGAAGTCGCCCGTCCGTGGGCGGCTTCTTACTTTTTTGTGGGGGTGTGCGCCTTCGCCAAGTGCGCGCGGATGTTGTTCAATCGTTCCTTCTGCAAGTCAATGTCAATCTCATACACCGCCAACTCCGCCAGCGCGTGTTCCAATTCTTCCAAACTCCGCAGGTTGATCCGCTTCGGGTTGGCTTCCTCCAACTTGCTGATCCGCCTGTCCAGGCTTCGGTACAACGCCGCCACGCTCAACACTCCCAAGACTCCGAAGAACACAGCGATCAAGATCGGCATGTTCATTGTCCGCTCACGATCGCGGCGACCGCAATTATCGTCAGCGCCACAATGACCAGGACTACCAGAGTTAGCAGAAGTTTTTCTTTCATCTCAACCTCAACTTGTGACAGGTCGCTGTCCTTGCGCTACCATACGGGCATGACCATTCTTCTGTGTCGCCAGCCAGCGCACATAATCCCTGAGCAACGCCCGCGCCGCGCGCTTCGATTGCTTTCGGGTCAGTCGTGCGCGCCGAGTCATTTCGCCACCGCCACTTCCGCTGTTGGCAATGCTTTCCTGCGCTTGCGTAAACTCCACTCCTTGCGGATCAACTTACGAAGGAACTCCGAGCGCACACGCATTCCATCCTCTTTCATCATCAGCCGAAGTGCAAATGCCTCTTGCTTGGTCAGCCCAGAGACTCCGAAGGTCTTGGGGTTGAAAGTGGGGGCGAGAGTGTTTTTGGTTTCTTCCATCGCATATCTTCCTGTCATTTGGTTTCTGTCAGCAGGAAGCATACTACCGTTGTCAACCGTTGTCAAGGGTCAATAAAGGAAGTTGTCATTATGTTAATATCCAATTACCTTATGACAGTCTCTTTTTCTGAATGGCTTTTACAGGAATTGGAATATCGAGAGTGGACACAAGCCGACTTGTCGCGTAAAAGCGGAGTGTCTACTGGGCAAATCACCCGCGTTGTGAATGGTCAAAGAGGATTGGGGAAAAACTCGCTAACGGCTATTGCAAAGGCTTTAGAGTACCCACCCGAAAAGGTTTATCGAATAGCAGGTTTTTTGCCTCCCGCCATAGACCTGAACGAAGAAATCGAAACCATCCTGCACGAAGTTTCCAAACTTCCCAAAACCGACCAGCAGGAAGTCCTTGCGTATATCCGCATGAAGAACAATTTGAGGAAACGTAAGTAATGCCTCCCACCGTCGGCTACATCGAACTCCCCGAATCTGGTCTTGCCTTCGTCGCCGTGATATTCATCTTGGCAGTATTGGCTACCATCTTCCCTGAAAAAACAAATGATGAATGAACTGCGTTGCGCCATGCAAGAAGCGCACACCAGCGACCTGCCCGCCATCAAGCAATACATTGTCTGGCTTCGCTTCCGCCGCCGCATCAACCACTACTTCTACTTCAACGCTCACTGGATACGATCAGCGCGCCTTGCCTCGCCACAACAACATTGGGTGGGACGGTAATGTCATCCCTTCCCGATCTTGTTCTGTGCGGGTTTGGTTCAATCTTCCTGATCGGTGTTTGGGATATTGTTCGCTACATCCTGCGCCGACACGCCTATCCAAAAACCCCTTACTCGCATTGCCCCAACTGCGGAAAAGAACTAAAGCCAGAATCCAATTGCGCGAACTGCGATTGGAAGTATCCGCCTAAACCATCCTTCCCAGCCATTGGCACGGTCGTGTTCTCGTCTTGTTGCTTGTTCTCTTTGTGGGCTGTGTTCATCAATGAGTAATCGAAAGTGACCATCCGCTTCGGCATCCTCGCTGGCGTTTCTTCCGACGTGCAAGTCATAGACAAAGACTCCATCCCCGACCAGATCGAAACCTGCCGCCGCGCCATCCAACAATTCAACGGCATCGAGACCGACTGCTACATCATGGACGGATACAGTCGTTCAGGTTACGACTCCCTCGCCGACGCAATGGAAGACATCCCTCCGCTCAAGCAAGCCATCACCGACGCGGAGCAAAACCAATACGACGTTCTGATCGTGGATAACTGGGATCGCCTCGGCGACCTCGGACAGTTGGTCCACACCCGCTACAAAAAGTACCGCAAGCAACTCTACTCCGCGCGTCAGTCGGGGCGGTTGCAAGACCCGCAGAACTACGACCCCTACGCCGACGAATCCGCCTCGATAGACATCCACATTCAAGGCATCCTCCAAACCTATCGCATCAACAAACTTCGTCGCGGCTGGTCTCTCGGAATGCCCAAGCGCATCAAAGACGGTCTCACCCCCTCGCGCATGGCATACGGATACAAGTACACCACCAACAGGGAACCTCCCGCGCTCGACCCATCCCGCGCCGCCAAACTCATTCAAGCGCGCGACATGCTGATGAACGGCGAGAGTTACAGGGTGATCGGAGTTCTTCTCGGTGTGCATCATACGCGCGTTCCAACTGTGTTAGCCAATCCCTACTACGCGGGCATCGTGGCATACAACAAGACCTTGATTCAATACGTCGGTAAGGTTCGTCGCCAGGTCAAACAGCCGAAATCAAAATGGCGTGTAGGTGAAGGCAAGCACCAGCCGATCTTTACTCAGGCGGAACATGAGGAGATTGTCGCGGAAATCGAACGGCGCAATGAGATCAAGCGCAGGTCTGCCGTTGACTTCGCCTTTGCGGGTCTTCTTCGTTGCGCGGTCTGTGGAGACCGCGTGCGTCGGCACAAGTTCGGGAGTCGGCGCAAATTCAAAGACGTGATCATCTGCCGATCCGCTGGCGCGAAGCACGTGCGCTACGACTACGAAGAATTTTTTGACCTGACCGTGCGCGCAATTCAGCGCGAGATCGAGCATGTGCAATTGGATGGGGAGGAGGAAGCAGAGATTGATTCGTCCGCCGTGATTCTGCGGGCTATCGAAGCCAACGCGAAACAGCGCGGCAAAATCCAGGAAGGTTTCGAGCGCGATGTCTACTCCGCCGAAGAAGCCGCCGCCAAACTACGCGAACTGGAAAGGGAAGCGGAGCGACTCCAAGACAAACTCGAACAGATCGCCGTCAAACGCGCCTCCCAAAAAGAAGCCACCGCCTTTATGCAGACGGTGGACTTCACTCACTTCGGCGAATACCTGCGTCATGGCGACGCCAAACAGATCAATCGTCTGCTCGCCGCTTGGTTGCTAGAAATACAAGTAGGCGACGAGATCAAACTTATCAAACGTTGAGGAGAACCAATGCAAACCGTAGCCGAACTAATGAAAACTCTAAGTCGTGCATTCATTTCCAAAGAACGCTACTCATAGAATTACACACCTCACCTTCGGCGTTTCCGCGCTGGCGGTCGTGGCGGTGGGTTGATCTGTTTCGGCGCATTGTCGGTGGATTTACTCACAAACTCATCTGCCTGTTCGATGGTCAGCAGTTTCGCATTGACCAACCCCTGCGCGATCTGCTTTGCGTCAATCCCCAACCCTAGCGCGAAGTCGCCCGGTCCCAGCGGCATCTTCGGCTTGGGCAAACCGGGAGAGGTGAGCATTTGAACGATGGCATCCAAGTTCCCGCCGGGATCCCGTTGCGCCATGAACGCCTGACGCGCCAACCGCATTGACCAGTACGCGGGCTCCTCCGCTTCCAGTTCTTCGGCGGTGTACTTTGGTAAACGCTGGAGCAGTTTCAACAGGAAATCCACTTCCTGCCATCGTTGATATAGGTAAATGCTGTTCGAGAGTATCTTGCGTTCGGCTTTTCCCAATGCGATATTCTGCCTCGGGGTCAACGGCGTAACCGTCTTGCCCTCGTCTCGCGCAGAGAATATGATCTCATCTTTCTCGACCTCGGCAAGTTGAATTTCATCCCACACATCGGCAAGCGCAAAGTAGAGCGACTGTAACTCGGCAAGGATTTGGGCACGTTGCCTGCCCGGTAGATCGTGCTGTCCTGCTACAAAGTGTTCCAACGCAAAGTTCGTTCTCATGCGCCCAGCCTCGATCATCTCCCCGAACATCTCGCGCAATTGCGCGAGTCTGTCATGGGTGACTTGCGATAGTTCTTGCAGTTTATTTTCAGCCATCTAATACGCTCCGTTGTTGAATTGTGCGGCTCTGAATTTTCCTGTCGCCATAACTGCGCCGCTGTCCGACGCATAGGTTTCTGTTGCTTTTGTAAATTTATGGCTCACACTGTACGGACTGGATGTATGACCACTTTGCCATCCAAGACCACTTCCATCTGTAACGCCTACTCCCTCCAATTGATCCGCAGACAACGTAGATGTGACGTTTGCGCTGATGTCTGTGGCAAATGCAATTTTTTTCGAGTAGGCTGTTCCTCCCGACTTCATTGCCATATAGCCACAATCTGACGGGAAGGATATCCCGCCGCCATAAATAGCGGCGGACACATCGCCGCTGTTGTTGTCTGACCACGTGTCGGTGGAGAAAGTAACCTTATCACTCACGCCTGTATTCGCTCCATTGTTCCCGGCTTGAGCATAACCAGTCACCCCGTTGGAAAATTCAGAATGAGAAGCACGCGCCACACTCAAGGAGGTTCCCAGCGCAGAACTCATTGTATCCGTGCCATAGGTCAATTTGGTTGTGGAACTTTGATAAATTGAATTGTATCCCCCCGATTGATACCCATGCGCCGATCCGTTCATCCCACCGATGGCGTTGACACGCCGCGCAGCTGGCAGGTTAGCCGACGATTGGATGGCGGTTGTCTCTGTAGCAAAAGATGTTTTATATGCAGTGACAACTGGGGTTGTTCCGCCTCCCACAGTGTACCCTGCTGTTGTGCCGTATCCAAAACCATGAGGTTCGCTGACAGCCGACGGAAGGGCTGCGCCCGAAACTCCTGCCCATGTTGCGCTGGCGATTGTAAATTTCTGCGCGTTCGTTATTTCTACTGTGTTGTAACCGCCCAATGCCCACGCTGTGCCTGCGGTGGTTAGGTGTCTCGGTTCTGGCATGATGACGCCCGTCACGGTGCCGTTGCCTCCGCCTGAGTAGGACGTGATCGCATATCCGACAACTCCGCCATTCATGGGCTTATCGTAGCCTGCGGTCTTGGCTCGCCACTTGGTAGAGGCTGCGATCATCCATTCGCCGCGTTGTACATTGCCAGCCACTTGCACATCGTTTTTCCCCGCGATAGTTACGTCGCCTGTCGCGTTGTTGGCGATGTCTTCGGCGGTAACTCCGATCACGCCTAGCGCGAATGGAATAGTCGTGCCTTTGAATGCGGAATCGTTGGTTGTATCCAACACCACGACCGATCCCGTTGTAGAGTCAGACCCGTCTTTGTTGGTCAGTTCAACAACCCCGCCGCCGCCACCTGCAAGCGTCCCGATCTTCCACAACCCCGGCAGAGTGAGATCACTTACTATGGTTTGGTTGTTGGCAGAGGGCGGATCAATAACTCCCCATACATTCGGAGAAAGGCACACCAGCAATTGCCCTTCGTCTGTGCCGAGGCTGAGAGGGATCACATTCCCCTGGAGCGCAAAGTCGGCGACGTAATAGACCTGAGCCACTGGCTCAGATAATTCAAGGGATGCGGTTTCTTCCGTAAGAACAATGATCATGGCTCACCTAATACAAGTTCATTGTGCCTTCAAACGGCACGTCCTTTGCGCCAGTGTTGGAGGTGATCTGAATTTCATACACGGCATTTGCCCAATCGTAGGCAATCAGAACGGATGCAGGCACGCTGATAGCAAATGTTCCGCTCGCCGCCGTATGGGTAATATAGTCGCTCGTTGTCCAGGTGGCATACACCTCGCCGTTCTGCCCAGCCCTGATCGTCACAGTCATCGAATACCCCGTCGTCACTTTTGGAGTAACACGGTCATTCTCCCGCAGTTGGATCGTAAGGTTGAAGTCTTTGTTACGCTTTATCTTGTAGTCGCGTTTGATGGGCGTCGCGCCCGTGATGATCTGTGCCATAGTGCCTCTATAAGTAGAACTGCTTCCGTAGGAAAGAGTAGGTCAAGTCTTTTGATGGGGTCTCGTCCGTGAACCAGGCAACCAATCTCCAGTTCTTTCTCCGTGTCACGGTTTCCATTTCGACCTGATCCTCGCGCGCGCCCGTGTGCCAGTACCGACCCATCGGGTCGAGCGCGGTGTAGCGTCCCGGTGTATGCACCAGGAAGTCAATCACGTTCCCGCCGCGCCGTTTGCGACCGCCATACACAGGCACTTGATACTCCCACGACCAGCCCGTTTCTTTCTCGATCTTGTCCAGCGCCAGGCTGACCCAATACTCATCACGGCTTGCCGCCCTCATCCCGCGCACGTAGAAGGGAGGCTCATCTTTCGGGTCGCGGATCACTTCCGCGCGCGCTTTTCGTTTCGGTCGCGGAGCCAATGGGGGAACTTTGGAAAACGAGAATTTCTTGCGCTTCATTACGCCTCCTGCACCGAAGCGTTACAGATCAGAACATTGCGCTTGAACTCGTTGCCGTCTTCTTCCTTCACCAACACCTGCCGCGTATCGGGCGGGTTGAGGAACACAACCTTGTCGTGGTACAGGATGCTCACGCTTTCCATCTTGAGCATCGAATCACTGCTCGCATCCGACCAGGCTTCGATGTACGCCAGTTTTTCTGCGGCAGACATGGCAGACTCTATCGGCTCAAACCCGAGGGAGCGTTCCATGTCCGCAACCAGGAACTGGATGTTGTACATATACTTCACGTCTACGCGGATCACTGCCGACACGATGATCGCGATCAACACAGGCGAGATCAGGTTGTTCGAGGTGTATCCGCGCACTCGTAACTGCAATCGCTTTCCCGCAATGCCCAGATTCTCGATGAGATTGATGGATTGCGTAGGACTCTCGACGAACTGCTCATCGAACGATTGCCATTCGGTTTCCTCGTTCAGCCGATAGTCTATTTCAAACCAGCACACCGGATCCCCCGTAGTCTCATCGCGCGATAGATTCTCGGTTTGCAGTTTGATGATCTTCACAAGTTTCTGCACGTCGAACATTCCCGCGTGCATTCGGGATAACGTCACCGCAAACTCGTCGGTGTAAGGGAACGACGCATCCTCCAATTCATTGACCGTCTCAGAGGGGAACGGCAGGACCACCAGATCGTTGCCCTGGTACAACCACAACCGATCCAATGTAGGACCCGGCAAAACCTGAAACGCCATCGTCTTGATGCGCTGACCGTATGGCGCGCGGTATCGTTCGTGCCATCCGTCCGAATCCATCACGGAGGAGTAGCCGCTCGATCCAGCATCTATCGCTACGAAGAACTTACCGGGGTATTCCTGCATTGCCACGATGGGACCGCGCCGCTTTGTCGGCAAGCCTTCTCCGAGATTGGGACCAATATCATCGAACTGTCCGTTGTAGTAGCGTGTCAACCCGTACTGCATCGAAAAGTAAATATAGACTCCGTGCGTCAACAGCGCCGCGCCGTTGTAGTTCGATCTCACCACGCGCATCTCAGGCAGGTTGACGGGATACGGATTGCCTGACGCCGGCACGATGAACGGGATGTCGGTCTTGAACACCCAAACCGCCTCCGTTCCCGCGGCGTCTGGGTACACGATCATTCCATTGATCCGTCGGAACTTGCTGTCTACGTTGACCGCCGCGCTCCATGTGAGAGCCGTTCCCCAGGCAGGCACGCTGGCGTTGCTCATCGTAGATACCGACACATTGCCGCTTGCGTCGGAGTTGTTCCCAATGACGATCTTCTGCGCCTGTGGTTTATAGATCATGTACACGGCTTTGGTGGTGGCGGTCTCGTCAGCCTGACAGGATGCGTTATCAAAATCCTTCCATGTGCCAGCGTCGTTGAACGCCCGCAGTCTCCGCACGGTCACGCTGTCGCCCATGCAGAAGTACACAATGCCCGTTGTGGAAACCAGCACATCCGTTACCGGGGCTGTGAGACCATGCCCGGTGATCTCCCGCACTTTATCCAACAGGATCACATACACAGTTGAGGTGGTATGCGTCACCAGCCAGGGACTATCCACCGTTGCAACCGTGCCTACATTGGCAGTGATCCGCCGCCAGGGTTGCGCCTCCTCTTTACCCGGTCCATCGATCACCAGAGCAATTCCACCGACCAGTTCATCCGTAGTCCAGGTCTGCGTCGCGTCGTTGAGTTTCGTCATGTCTGCGCTGTTGTCGTCTGCCGCGCCGCGATACCCTGCCATGAAAATCTGCGGCGCGCCGCTCGCTCCTGAGACGACAAAATACTGCATCTCCTGATACTCGAACGGGATGCAGGTCTTCTCGCTGTCGGCGGGCGTGAGCCGGTAATACAGGTCAACCGTTGCGGCTGTTGGGGTGCTGGTGAACGTTGTAGAAGTAAACGATGTTCCCGCCTGGTTCTTGACCGCGATCTTCCAATGGTCTTTTTGCGAATCACTCGAAGCCCCATACACGACGATCCAGTAGTATGTTGAAGTGGTAAGCGCGCCGCCGCTGATGAGTTCATTCAACCACTCTGCCAGCACATCCTCTTTGCGTGTGTACGGAACGGTAATGTCATCAACCAACGTTCCTACACTACCGCTGTTATCGTTGTAGATCGCAACAGTAAGATCGCCGGGTTGTCCCTTGATCCGTGTCCGTATCCAGATACGCGCCGCGGTAAAACCCGTCTCCACTTGGAATCTCTTATAGAGATAGCGGCTGTTCTCGGTCAGTGTTTGCCAGCGCACACTTCCGGGCATCGTCTGCATGAATGTACGCAACCCCTTCGCGTAACTTTCCTGCGGACCGGCGTAGGCTTTGTTTGCCCTTCCGCTCTTGGCGCGGAACGAGTCGTAATACTTGGTGCTGTCCCGTTCAAAGTCGCTGCTACCTCTGCCGCCGCTAAGATCATCCTGCACGATGGGGGAGTACGGATAATCATAGTCCGCATATCCCGAATTGCCGCTGGTTTGTTTCAGCGCGGTCGTGTCTACGCGGGTCTTTTGGAAGCGCGGGTTGATGATGGGTTTCCCCTCATCGTCGCAGAACAAAAGACCGATCTTCTTTCCGCTTCGGTCTGATAACGCTATATGATGGGTGGGGTTGGGTTCCGTTGGCGAACAGCGGATGACACTATCGTCGCTCATCACTCACCTATGCCGTGCGGACTGTGATGATCGGGGTCGTGGGGTAGAGTGTCTTCTGTTGTTCTCTCACCCGGTTCATCAGGATTTCAATGTCGTATGCCTTGTCGTCGCCGTAGGTCTTGGCTCCCCAATATAAGGCGAACTCGGCGGCTTTCCAGCGTAGCCATTCCTGGTTGACCTCGCTGTTTACCTCGTCGTTGTATAGCGTCATGGTAGGATGATCGGTCTCATGCCCAAGAATGATCGCCCATCCGTCAGGCGGAGCATAGCCGTAGTCAAAGCGCAGTTTCGATCCCCATTGTTTGAAGTGTGTCGAGGGCGGTTTGAACTTGGGGTTTTGCGGGTCGTTGAAATTTACCGTGCGAACTCGATCCACCGTGATAGGGATGTCGAACTCCAACGTCTCGCCGTCTCCCGTCAATGACGAATCTTCCTCGATTACTCTCACCTCATCCAGCGCGTCGTTGATCGCCGCAACCAGTCTCTCCCAGGGATAGACCGCGCGTGCCAATGCGTATCGGTTCGTAGCCGCCAGCGCCGACGGCGCAATGGTGGCGAACGTGACCTTGTTGACCAAGTGACCGGTCACAGGGATCACGCGACCCGCATACGAACCGCTCAACACCCACAGCGTTCCGCGATCCCAATGCTGGTTCGGCTGTATCATGCGGAGGGTATCGGTTAGCGATGTCGCATCGCCAGCGGTCGCTTCACCCTCCAATACCTCTGTGATGATCCGCGCCACGCTGAGAGCCATGCGCGCTAGCGTTGCCATTACGAAGTTGCCTTATCCTTAGTGCGCGTGGATTTCGGAGCAGGGGTGGGGATTTCAGGCGCATCCGCAACATCTATGTATGGTGTTCCGTCAGGGTTCATGCGCTCGACGGTGTATCCAAAGTCCTGTTCCATACGCCGCGCAATAGTCTCTGCATCCAAGCCGAGAGATTTGTTCTTGACGGTCACGTCATCGAAGAATGCGACACCCTCGTCAAACTTGACTCCGAGTGTGCGTCCCTTGTATGTCCGCGTTCCTTCCTCGTTCTTGGCGGGGGTAATGGCTTTATATCGGACGGTACTCATGGGTTCTCCTTATGCGATTACGCGGGCAGGAAACATCCTGCCCGCGTTCGTTCATTCACTCTTGCTTACACAGTTTGCGGCTGGTCAGGTCCGCTGACAACGGAGCATTCAATCGTCCACGATGGGGTCGTGCCGCCCACGTCATAGTACGGGTTGAGATACTTGCGGTCGCTCTGCACCAGCACATAACGAACGATGGTCCCGCCGTTCGCCACATCTGCATTGACAACGCTGGTAACGCCGCTGACCTTGCGGTCTGTGCCGGCGTTCCACGCCGCGTCAGTATCCTTGTCGTACACGGTGATATTCAACGTCTCGTCGGCGTCGGCGTCGTTGCGTGTAATGCGGAACATCAACCAGATGCCCGCCGCTGGCGTCTTCTGAATTTCCATCGCTCCAGCGAAAGCGTCCGCGGCAACCGCCGCGTCGGATTGGTGAAGGGTAGCGTCTCTCATGTTGGCTCTCCTTATGAAGCCGCCATCTTGAAGCCAGCGATGCGAACAATGCTGTACTGGCTCAAGTGGAGGAGTCCTAGCGCCCAGTCAATGCGGCGCAGTTTTTGCGGTCCCGCTTCCATCTCACCGCCGTTCAACGGATCGTACACGTTCGGACCGTGATCGCCTTCGAGGTCAATCACCCGCACGCCGTCATCGGTGTCGAACCGCACGGCGTAAATGCTCGTCGAGTCGGCGGCGGCAACGGCTTCGGTGTTGGTGATGATCTCGGTGGACTTGTCGCTTTTGAGACCGACATCCACAAGCGGCACGTTTTGGAACGTGTCCCACTTGTGATCGTAGGCGTCGGTCATGGTGGTGTTGAGTTTCAAGCGGCGCAACACCTTCCCCAAACCCAACTGCGTTTTCTCATTGCACAGCAAACCGTTCGCGCCGTCGCAATACTTGATCGCATCGTGCAGGGAGTCGAGGAAAGTTTGTTCGTTCGCTTCGCTTGCCAGCACCTTGAGGCTTGCGCCGGTCCCGTTGCTGTTCGCGTCCAGCCAGATCGTCTGACGGGAGGGCATATTCGACACGCGCTTTTTGAGACCCTCGAAAGAGTCTCCGTCAACAGCGGCATCGCCGTTGATCAGCGCGTCGTTGAATTTGAAAGCCATCGCCTTCGCCTTCATGTTCATCTGAGTGACAACAGGGTCCTCGACGAACGTGCCAATGCTGGCAAGACGGTCGAACTTCACGTCACCGCCGAGTAGCGAAAGCGTCTCGGTGAATTCTTCTGTCGTGCCGCTGGATTCAGTATAGCCCGCGCCGAACTTACGGAAGGCGACCGATGGCAGGGTTTGCCAACGATGACCGCTCACGCGCAAGGCAGGTACAGAGTCCACCGGTACGATCTTCATCAAGTCGGAGAAGCGCAACATATCGGCAAGCATCGCCTTCTGAAACGGGTCCTTCGACTGTTTGAAATAATCGTTCAGGGTAATCATGGGTGTCTCCTAATGGGTTAGCGTTTTTGTTTCTTTCTCAACTGTTCCTCTCCCATTCGAATCAACGTCTTGGTGTCCGTGATGTTGGATATGTCGGCGGGATCGGATGCAGTTCCAGTTCCACCACCCACTCGCGCGGCGGCGGTTTCCTGCTCACCTTCGAGGCGTTCGCGTTTGTCATCCAGTCCTTTATAGACTGCGCGTCGGTACTTCACCATGTTTCCGTTCGGGTCTTTCAAAGCAGGCTCGATGTACTTTTTCCATTCGGGATCGGACTGCTCAATCCTCAAACTTTCGCTGGCGAAAATGGCTTCGGTCTCTTGATAGACCTCCTGTGCGAGATTGGGTGCGGGTTGTTGTTGCGTGGGAGGTGGCGTTGCTTCCAACTCCTGCTCAACCTGCGCTCGCAATTGGGTTCGTATCTCCGGTGTGACCGGGATCTGCAACCCTTCAAGCCGTTTGACTGCGGCGTCTACCGATGACTTGATGTTCTGCTCGCGGTCTTTGGAAGATTGGTTCACCCGATGGACGATTGTCTCCACCGTGCTACCTAATACTTCCTGCAACATTTCTCTGGTCACGTATTGCGGTTGTTCCTGCGTGCCTGGGGTCTCTGTCGTGGGTTCGACAGGGGGTTGTTCCTCAGGTGTCGTAGCAGGAGTTGCGGGTGTTGCCATTGAAAAGAGCCTCCTGTCCACAATAAAAAAAACGGGACGCCGATAGGGGCGTCCCGTTTCTCTGTCTGCGGACTGATAAAGTGTGATGCCCGCATTATAGCACAACGGGCGTTAGACTTGTGACGCGGTTCCGAGAACGTCGTATAATCACAGCGGAGGAGAGAAGTTAGCGCACGACCACCGCGCGGTTCCTGTAACTCTACGATGCCTTGCTTCTCTTAGGTTTTCACTCCTGATCTTCCGGGTCAGGAGTGAACCTTTTACGGGGTAGCCAGTAGATCGCGTCTCGGTATTGAATGATGCTGGTCACATCGGTATTCATTCGGTCTGCCTGGTCGTAGACGCCGCGAACGCCGCAAACGGCAAGCCACAAAACACGCCTGGCTTCTTCGGGTAAAGGTGGGGTGATAGGCATGTCCGCAAGTGGTTGTAGAAGCCGTCATTACAAACCGTAACAGCCTCTCCTTTCGTCGGCAGAAGGTCTTTGCACATCGCTACTGCCCGCCGTTGTAAAGCATGGCTGGAACCACCTGCGCGTCGAGCCACGTTTCGTACGATCCGTAGGGTCGTCCCGCCCGAATCCATTCCTGCTCCAGCGCGGCATACGCGCCGTTCGGCAACGGATCGCCAGTCATTGCGTATAGTGTTACATACTGGACAAGGGCAGGCGACCAGGTATCCGTGTTGACCGTCTTGAACACCTTGCCTTGAAACACTGGTTTGAGTTCGGGGTACTTCTCGTAGTAGCCGTCCTTCCAATCCCAATACTCTTTCAAGCGGGGGAACTTCAACAGGTACGACGCTCGTTCGCTCTTGGGTAGTGAGTAATAACCCTGCTCCAGCATGTAGTAATCGCCAAAGTCTTCCCTGCGTTCGCTAAAGAACTGATCCGTGATCTCAGTCACCTGCGGATCATACAAGTTCAGTTGTGGCATGTCTCTCTGCGGCGTGTCCAACGCCGGCGCGGTTTGCTCCGTGCGCGGGACCATCGCTCCCAACATCCGCGCCCACATCGAAAGAGTGTACACGTCCAGCGATTCATACGAGCGGGTTTCCTTGTTGAGAAAGGCTTGCTGAAACTCCTCTCCCATTTGCGCGCGCGCGGCTTTCTGGTTGGTTTCGCCAAGTTCCATATACGCATCCCAGATACTGCCGACAAGGTTGGATCGCAGGAGTTCATCGGGGTCTTTGCCTTTATCCAGATAAGCCTGATATTCTGGATGTTCCTCGAAGAAGTTGTTGACCGCGTCCTTGTCGCCCGCGTCGTACATCTTCCATGCCGCGTTCCATTCCTCTTTCAACCCGCGATATTCCAACTCGCCTTGCGGCAAGAGACCTGAGCCGAACAACGAAGGGACGAACGCCTGCGCCGCCGCGCCGGCTCCCTCATGCGTCAATGCGTATGCAGTCCCCGCCAATGGGACTCTCATCGCCAGTTCCATTTTCACGCGCTCGCGCGCCTGCTCAAATATCTCACCGTTGCGCTCGATCATGGCGGTACTGGCTTGGTCGGGTGAAATCAAACCGTCCTTCACCATGTTGGCTAACTGGCGGTTGATGTAGTAATCGCCGTACTCTCCGAACTCCGGCATGTTGAAGTGTTCGCGCAACATCTGTTCGGGCTTGCCTGCCAGTCCGATGAACTTGCCTATCGGCTCCGCCCACGTATCTTTTGTCACCGTCTCCAACGCGCGCGCGGTGCTGGTCAGTGGAAGGTTAGAAACTTTCAACGGATCGCCCTTCGAGATGCCAGGCACTTCGATACCCATGAGGTTGAGCGGCGTGGATAGATACCAGGCGGGACCGAATATCTGCGCCATGAAGTCGAACGGATTGCTCACCTCAGACTCTCGGCGGATACCTGCTTCGGCGGTCGCCCGTTCCCACAGTTCGCCGCTTTGGGTCTGCGCCGCCTGCAAGATCGCTTCTTGCGAGACCGTGCCATCTGCCGCCCATTCCTGCAAGATGCGCTCGGTCTCGATCACCTTGTAGTTCTTATCCCGCAACATGGTTTCCACGGGGCGCAGGAAGTTGGCGGGCGTGAATAGCGATTGCAACGGGTCAATGTACAGCGCGTCGCCCATCCAGTCGGGCAACCAGGGCGCGGGTATCTTGAACTTGTTGCGTAATCGTTCGGGGATGTCGCGCTCGTGTTTGTTCTGCATGTTGCGGATGCGGGCGTACCTTGCATACCATACAGGTTTATCCAACCCGCGCATCGCCCATGTCATCATCGAGCGCGTGTAAAAGAACTGATACGGCAAGACCGTTTCGAGGCGCGTGTCGAACCCATAACGGCGGTTGTAATTCAGCAGGGCAAAGTCGCGCTGGCTCTCGCCCCACTTCATCGTAGACATCTTGACCGTCGGCATCTCCACGTCGGTTACTCTCTTGATGTACTGCCGCAACATCTGTTGCCCCTCAGGGCTTAGGTCTCGATACGCGCCGTCCATTGGCTTCTCGTTCGCTTGCTTGTTCAATGCGGCTTCCTGCATCGCCTGTAACAACGGGTTGACCTGTTGTCTCCAGCCTTCATCCATCACCGCGCCGTCAGACTTGAACCCGCTCGCATTATCCATCGTCCCGAAGGGATAGTTGGCGGATTGGAATAACTCATTTGGTTTGTCTTTTCCCAACCCTTTCACCAACTTGTCTCCTTCCATCCCAACCCAGTTTGGGTACTTCTTCGTCCTTTCCCAAGATGGCGCAACATTACCTGTGTGATGCAGTTCTTCGTAAACACGGAACACAGGGGTAAATGGTTTCCCGTCAATATCCCAATAGTCAACCACTTCAATCTTGTACCTCTTCTTAATATTTTCAACTGGAAGAATGTACCCTTTTCCAAGATCAGCAGTTGCCCTGCCCTTAGATGTCAGGATAGTCTCTGCGTAAATTTCCTTTACGCCATCAGTTCGTATTGGTATTGGTCTAGGGCTTTGCTGAATACCTGCCAACATATCCCCTGCCCGCACAATAGACGGCGGCATTTGGTCGCGTGTCTCTGGGCGTTGACCGCTTGCCACACGCCGAACCTTATCCGAGTACAACGCCTTGTCTGCCGCTTCCAACGTGTCGGCAATGCCATACGAAACGCTGAACCCCGTGCGGTTCTCCCCGCCGACGTTGAACACCTCGCGGTAGACCGCTTGGTCAATCGCGTCCAGCGCGGCTTTCGCGCTGGCATGATCGGGGAACCAATACGAGAACTCATCGCCGCCCACGCGGAACGCGCGACCGCCGACCTTCTCGACCTCCACCTTTGCGATTCTGCCGATACCCTTGATGAGTAGGTCGCCCGCGCCATGTCCCCAGGTATTGTTGATCGCCGTCAGCGCGTTCAAGTCTGACACCGCCTCGACCCATCCCGCAGGCTTAGTACTCACGCCTTTGGCTACCAGCGTCTCGACACCGCTCAATGGGTCTATCATCGTCTTGTGCAATATCCAGTCCAACGCTTGCATTTGGCTATCGGAATCCAGTTTGTCCCACACCTGCCGCAGTCGCTCGTAAGCGGGAAGACGCGCATCGCCGCCTTCCGAGAGTCTCTGTTGAATGCTCTCTGCCCGCGCCTGCTCATCGCCCAGCATCCTATCGAACACCGCCCGCACTTCGGGTGTGATCTCCACGTCAATCGAACTGCCCGTAATGGTCTTGTAAATCTCCAGCATCCATGTTTTGAACGACTCGAACGCCGCCCGTAATTTCGGAGTCGGCGCTTGCCCGTCGGCGATATACTTCTCGAACCCGCGCGCGAACTTCTCCTCCGCGGCTCGATCCCATTTCCCATCCTTCACGCCCGCCCATTCTTCGATGGTTCGCAGGTCGGCTTTGACCTTTGGATCGTCAACCCGTGCCGCCACATCCGCCATCACGCGACGGAAGATATGCGCGTTCTCGTGAATGACCGTGCTGAAATCTCCGCTCTCGAACGCCTTGATCGTGGCTTTGATCCCGTCGCCGTCAAAGGTGACTGAACCTTTTGCTCGTAATCCAGATTGATAATAAGTCTCCAGAACCTTGACCGCCTCATCATCGAAGATCACATAATTGAATGAGCCTTCCCCTTTTCCTCGGCTGGAACCATCAAAGTATTTGATACCGGTGATCCCTGTGTCTAAAAGGGCAAGAGAGGCTGCTTTATCTCCGCCCAAATCAGCCGCAATTTGACGATACGCATCCTTTCCTGTTATTCCAGGCAACCAATCGTATGCGGAGCCGCGAGATTTTACGCCGATACTTTTCATCTTTTCCAGCAATTGTGGCTGTTCAGCAATACGCTTGTCCCACAACAGATACCCTTCGTCAGGGATGTCAGCTCGATACAACTGCCCTAATTCGTGATCGCCGTCAACCAAAATATCTCGTTTAGTGATAAGGCTTCTGTATTCTTCTGCCAGTGCAAATCCAACATCATTCTTGGGTTGCCATGTCGAACTACCGTTGGCTTGCATCTCTTCCGCAATCTGCGATAACCGCGTGTTGATATTTTGTATTTCACTATTAGCCCCAAGCGTTTCTCTATACCACTGGGCAGTTTGTTTTTTTTCTGCAAAGTAAAGACCCCACCCGTATGCCTGCGCACCCTCACCACTCCCTATGTGATCAAGCGTGAACTTATCAAACTTATGTGGACTGCCATGCCACACTTCTTGGAACAGCGTATCGCTTACTCTTCGCGCAACGCCTTCCGCCATCCCCGCGTCCAGTTTGTGCGCCGCATCCAGGATCGCAATACGATCCGCTTTCACAGGCTCGTTCACCACGGCTCGCCGCAACTCATCCGCGCCTCCGCGCACCAACGCCCGCGCATAGTTCGACACTTCCTCGCCCGTCATCCTTCGATTGACAGGCTCTAACTGTTGAGCCAGGGCGTCGGCATCCGCCATCACATCAGTACGCACGTCCTCATAATAGCGCGCGTAAAAGTCATCGGCTGGCTCGCCCGTGTGCTTCGAGTACCATGCCGCAATAGACTCGCTGACCTCCATGTAGCCGTTCGCCTGTTCATCCGTCAGACCAAACGCTTCTTGAAGTTTTTCGCGTAGTAGATGCTTGCTCATAGCGGCGTCGGCTCGCGTCTGCATCCCCTCCATCTCGATCTCCGCCTCCGCCATGCGTGTCGCAACGGTTTCATCCCGCAAGCGCATGTCCGAGCGTTGGGCAGTCTCATCGAACACCCGACTCATAAACTCTCGATACGTCTCACCCGAAGGCAGGGGAGTATCTTGTAAACTGTCTGGAACCTGCTCGATCCGCTCGATCACCATGTTCAGATCGCCATCGCGCAAGGCAGTGTTCATATCCGCCAACCATGCGTCGGCGTCGAACACAGGCGACAACTCAGCGTATGCGCCCTCATAGTTCGGCACGTACTCCAGCGCGTCAGGTCGCAACACCTGCTCCATCGTGAAGTTCGTCCGCATCATTTCATTGAAGTCACCCAATGCCGCGTTCATCGTGGCATCGTCCGCGCCCAACGCCAGCAGAACATTCAAGTCTGGCGGCGCGTTGGTCTCTGCGTCTCCATGGCGCATCCCCATCAACAAGAACTCTTTGACGCGCTCGACCACCTTCCCCTTGTCCTTGCCAGCGTCCTCGATGATCTTATCCAGAACTGCCAGCAGTTTCTTCTTACCGCCGACACTGGCTTGCAGGTCGTTGTACCATTTGGGGTATGTGCTTCCTGTCGCGCCGATGAACTCCCCGCCCGCAAAGTGCCGACGCCCTGGCTCTCCGCTTGTCACCACATCGGCTATGCGCGTGGCTTCTCGGAGCATGGCGTCATTCAATACGGGAGGCAGTTCGCTCCTCGGCTTCTCGATGGCTTGCTGTTGCGCGCGGCTCAATGCCGTCTCGACCGCCAT
>JAJTXU010000139.1 GCA_021462845.1 Anaerolineales bacterium | reverse complement strand
TTGTCCTTTATACTTTTCCTGGTTGGGATGTTCCAGTACGTCCAGCAGGAAACCTTGTTCGATATGGAAAACAACATCCTCGAATGAAACTTGCCTTTCTTCTCTCAAGAGTTCGTTTTTCTCTTCGTTCCACGAGAAATACTTCATGCGGAGATTCTAGCACTTTGTGTGCCTTTTGGCAACAACCCGCCGCCCGCTGTGGCTGGACTCCGTTCCAAGGCTGGCAGGTCAAAGGGCGTGTGAGGCGTGTCGTCCTGCGTGGTAAAGTCGCTTTTGATGATGGAAAGGTATTAGTCGAAGCAGGTTATGGAAGGAACGTGAGAGAATAATGGAAAACTTCACCGATGTAAAACTCGAAATCTTTGTTCCGCAAGACCATGCCATGAAACTCGCGGACGCGCTCTCAGAGATCGGCGTGGGCGTGATCGGCAATTACGATCACTGCGTTGCCCTCACCCCCGTGCGCGGATTTTTCCGCCCGATGGAAGGCGCAAACCCGTTTGAAGGAAAGATTGGTGAGCTCAACGAAGTTGCGGAGTACAAACTCGAAGTCAATTGCAAGCGCGAGTTGGTGGAGGATGCGATTCGAGTGATAAAACGCGCGCATCCCTACGAAGAGGCGTTAATCAATGTCATTCCGCTGGCGAATCATCTTTTTGGATAAAGTCAGTCAAGACACGGGATGGAGAACGCGAAGGAAGAGTAAAAATGAAACCTTTTAATCTTGTTTTGATTGTAAGCATTCTATTGGCTGGCTGTGCGCCGACAACAGTGAACACACCTACTACGTCTGCAACAGTGACTACCACCTTGCAAAACGAAACATCAATTCCAACTCAAACTGTTGTGCTGACCTCAACATCTACACCCATACCGATTCCACAAGCTCCGCAATGGACTGGAAGCGTCGCGCCATCTTTGCCAACAGATGGTGGTGTTGAAAATCGCGTTTACCAAAGCGGGAGGGATTATATTTTTGAAGTTTCTACCGATGGCACCATCTTCCAATACCAATATCGCCCATCCACGGGGTCATTAAATGATCTTCGCCTCAAGATTGGCGGCGGACGCTCTTTTCTCCCCTCGAACTTTGGCGGACCTTCCATTTTTATTTCGGGCATTGAAATACCACCGTGGGAATTCGCATCGAATTTTCAGATGTCGCATAATGAGCCAATCGTGACGGGAAATAGCCTAGAGATTGTATGGTATGCCCGTTCGGGCGAACAAACAATCTCTTATACCTATCGTTTCTCTCTTATGGGTAAGACTCTGACATTACAAGTTGATTCGGACTCGACCGATATCAGTGAATTTACGCTGGATCGTTCCGAAGAAACTCCTGGGGCAAAACTGTTATTCATCCCCTATCTTTCAACTTTCAATGTTCTTCAATATCAGGACCATTTCATCACCGCTTTTTTCGACTGGACTAAGAGCGAAGCATCCAGTGTAACGGGACTTAGCTCAACGTTTTCCGATCAATCCCTTTACTTTGGGCAAACTGTTCGTTATATCGCCAACACGAAAAACATCCGCAACCCTGTTCATGAAACAGTCTACTTTACAGTTTCAGATGTTCTTCGCGAGGTATTCCCAAACATTCCCAACCCACCCTCTCCCTACAGAGAGGTTCTGGCGAACCGTGTTATCCTCGATATGTGGGAGGGGATATCCTTCGATACAGATAAAGATCTATTGGAGTTGTTGAGAAAAAAGAACATCAAAGATATCTTATTCATTGAGCATGTCTGGCAAAAATGCGAATACGATAACTGTTATCCTGAAGTTATTCCTGCCAATGAGCGTTTGGGAGGCGATTCCGCCCTAATCGAGTTGAGCAAAACCGCTCGAGACGCTGGCTATTTATTTGCTCTACACGAAAATTATGTCGATATTTATCCGAATGCATCAGTGTGGGACCCTGATGTTGTTGCGCTCAACCCTGATGGGACTCAGGTCAACGCCTGGTATAACGAGTCGACACAGATGCAATCATATTTGCTTAGTCCATCCCGCATCTTTGATTTTGCCATGGTTTACTCGCCAGAAATTCATCGCCGCTACGGGACAACCGCATCTTTTTTTGACGTCCACACAGCCGCCAACCCATCTTACAAAGTAGACTTCAACGCTGAAGTGGAAAATAACTCTCGCATGTCATTCACTTTTTCGGAATATTCAAAACTCTTGGCATATGCTCGTCTTGTGCATGAAGGTCCGATCCTCGGGGAGGGTGGAGACCATTTTCTCTATGCGGGAATGGTAGACGGTGTTGAAGCCCAGTATCTTGCTGACGAATCAGGCAGTTCATCCACGACCCCGCCAATAGTGGATTTTGAACTGCTCAAGGTTCACCCCTTGATGGTCAATCATGGGGTGGGATATTACGAGAGGTATTTTTCGAGATTTGAGTCGCAACAATGGAGCGGCTTCACTACAGAAAACATCTACAACTACATGGCAACCGAAATCGCTTTTTGCCATGCAGGGTTCGTGCCCTCGCCCAACCGCCTAGGCGGGGCGAGTAATTGGATCGAACAAGTGGAACGGGAGGTTGAATTGGTCCTGCCAATCCAAAAGGAGTGCGCATTGGCAGTACCCTTGAATATCTTGTATCATGTGAATGATGAATTTGTCAGCGTTGAAAAAGCATTGATCGCAGATCAAGCGTGGCAGGTTTTTGTGGAATATGATTCGGGTCTGCAGATTTATGTCAATAGACATGCATCTGAGAATTGGGAAGTGACGCCTTCCTCCTCCCAATCTTGGGTGGACTACAGCGCTTTGGTGAATGGAAAACGCAAAGATTATGTCGGCAACGAAAATCTGGACTCTTACATCCTACCTCCAGGAGGATGGCTGGCAGTGTTGCCATAAGAAAATCTCGAAACAGAATCAGCCTCCCCCGTGGAAAGAAGCGAGTCTCCAATCTCCAATATCTAATTCTCCAATCCTCTAGTCATCTGATCTCGATTTACCAGAAAGGAAATAACCATGAAACGATTATCCATACTTCCGATCTTTCTCGCGCTGATGGCGTGCGGGTTATTTTCTTCAACGCCTCCGATCACCGAAACTCCGCCGCCGCTGACCGAAATTCTATCGCCGCTCCCGCCCGATGAAACGCTGTCGGCTGTCTGCACGCCGCCCGCCTGTCGCGCCAATGAGACGTATTCCTGTCCCGGCAATTGCCCCGGCGGATGCGGCACGGTCTGCGCGACCGTCACGCCGGATGCCGCTGTTGCTCCGCTTGCAACGGTTGACGGCGCCGGGAAGTGGATCGCGCGGAACGAAGAGAGTCTTGTTTATCTTGACCCCAGCGGCGCAAGTCCGGGCTTTGTCTTCCAACGGCTGTACGCGCCGATGACTGATTTCATTTTGACGCGCGATGGAAAAATCTATTCGCTCACCGACACGGGCAACGGCTCGCTCACGCTCGATCAGGCGTATCCGCAGGAACATTGGATCGCCGATCTGGACACGCGCCGCGACGTGGATGGAAGTCCGCGCATTGCCCCAATATTTTCATCCGATGGAACGAGTCTGGTTTGGAGCCGCGCCGACGAAAACGATTCAATGACGCGCGCGGTGTTCGTCACGTCGCTTGAGACGGGCGAAAGCCGCGAAGTCTGGCGAACCGAATTGCCGGAGGAAGCGGCTGGTCACGCCATCGTGCCGCTTTTTTACAACGAAGAACAAGGACAGTTGGTCTACGCGTTGCACACATTTTACAGCGGCATGACTCCCACGCAGGTCGCATCGTTATATCTTGCGGATGTCGCCGCGGATACGATCACGCCTCTTTGGACTCTCAACCCAGCGGAGATGTATGCCGGCGTTTCGGCGGCGGTCTCTCCGGACCTCAGCCTGCTCGCCTATCTGACGTGGGACGAACCCCAAGCCGACTTCACCCTGCCCTGGACTCTGCATCTGCGCGATCTCTCCACTGGAAAGGAAACCACCCATCGCCTCGCTGAGACGTGGGAAACCGCAGAGGTCCATCTCATTTCACCCGATAAAACGAAACTTGCGCTGACGGTCTCGCGCCGCACCAACAGCGGAGATTATCAAACCGAATTGCTGATATTCGATACGCAAAATCAAACGTGGAACAGTATTTACGCTCCCGATTACGACGCCAAACCCTATCTCAACCCCCGCGCGTGGACGGACGGCGGCTGGCTGATCCTCACCAACGCCGATGACAACTCCACATGGGTCATGCGCCCCGATGGATCATCGCTCACCCAAATCACCCCGCTGGAATGGATCGGGATGCTTGAAGAGTAGATTCCCAATCTCCAATCTCTAATTCTCTGATTTCGATACCACCACCAATTACAAATTACCACTTACCCTAAGGAGCCCCATGCCAACAAATTCATCCTCCCCTCACCTGCCGTTCGGCGAAAATAAAACTGCCGAGTGGTATGGCAAAGACATCGTGTCCGTCAAGCAATTCAGCCGCGCCAACCTGGAATATGTCTTCGGCGTGGCGCATGAGATGCACAGCATGGTCGAGCGCGTCGGGACGTTCGATCTGCTGAAAGGAAAAATTCTCGCGAATCTTTTTTATGAACCGTCCACGAGAACATCGTCGTCGTTCACCGCCGCGATGGAGCGACTCGGCGGCTCGGTCATCCCGATCAACGAGGTGAAATATTCATCGGTGACGAAGGGTGAAACGCTGACCGATACCGTGCGCACGCTCGAATGTTATGCCGATGTGATCGTGCTGCGTCATCCCGAAACGGGGTCGGCGGCGATCGCGGCGAAGGCGATGAAAAAGCCGCTCATCAACGCGGGCGACGGCACGGGCGAACATCCCACGCAAGCATTGCTCGACGCGTTCACTATCAAAGAGGAACTCAAGCATTTCGATGGTCTCACCGTCACCATGCTCGGCGATCTGAAATACGGACGCACCGTCCATTCGCTGGCGCGGTTGTTGTCGTTGTTCGATGTGAAGTTGAATTATGTCTCGCCCGATATTTTGAAGATGCCCAAAGAAGTGATGGATGAGGTCGGCGCGAAAGGCATTGCGCAAAACGAATTTTCTTCGCTCGAAAAAGTTCTCCCCGAAACCGACGTGCTGTACGTCACGCGCGTGCAAAAGGAACGCTTCGAAGACCCCGCCGAGTATGAAAAGGTCAAAGGCGCGTACGTGATTGACCCCGCCATCATGCAAGCCGCGAAGAAAGACATGATAGTCATGCACCCGCTCCCGCGCGTCGGCGAGATCAGCGTGGACTTCGACGACGATCCCCGCGCGGCGTATTTCCGCCAAATGGAATATGGTTTGTATGTGAGAATGGCTCTGCTGGCGATGGTGCTGGGAAAAGCGTAAAAATAACTAACCGCAAAGAGCGCTAAGAACGCGAAGATTTTAAAAGATTTTCTTTGCGCCCTTCGCGTGCTTAGCGGTAAAAGGATTTTCATGGAAACTTTTTTTTCTTTTTTAGAAAAGCGCGTGGATGATTGCTCATCATTGCTCTGCGTGGGACTTGACCCGCACGTTAGCGAGTTGACTTCTCCCAGCGCCGCTTCAGCCCTCGACTTCTGCCTGACTCTCATTAAGGCGACCGCTCCCTACGCCGCGGCATTTAAACCCAACGCCGCGTTCTTCGAAGTCTTCGGCGCGGAGGGCTGGACTGCGCTCAAACAAGTGATCGAAGCGATTGACGAAGAGTCAAAGCGACTCGGTTCCCTCATCCCCGTCGTGCTGGATGCCAAACGCGGCGACATCGCCTCCACTGCCGAAGCATACGCAAGGTCCGCGTTTGAAACGCTCGGCGCGCATTGCATCACGCTGAGTCCGTATCTCGGCAAAGACTCGATTGATCCGTTTTTGAATTATCCAGAGCGAGGCGTGTTCTTGTTGTGCAAAACATCCAATGCGGGGAGTGGGGATCTACAGGATGTGATGGTTCTCGATGACGAGGAAAGAGGAAAGATGAAAGAAGGCGACCTCTTTCCTTTTTCATCTTTCGTTCCAATGCACATCAGAGTGGCGCAACTTGCTCAGAAGTGGAACACCCAAAACAATATCGGACTCGTCGTCGGCGCGACTCATGTGGATGCGTTGAAACGTGTCCGCGCCGCCGCGCCTGACCTGTGGTTCCTCGCCCCAGGTGTGGGCGCTCAAGGCGGCGAGTTGGCATCCGCGTTGCGAGCAGGCTTACGTCGGGACGGACGCGGGATGTTGATCCCCATCTCGCGCGGCATCTCGCGGGCAAAGAATCCGAAGTCCGCGGCGGCTGAAATCCGTGATCAGATGTTGCAGATCAAAACGCAATTGACACAGGATAAATAGCGTAATAAAATGAGTTAACTCACGAAATTACGCCAAAATACGATGCTTTACTCCCGTTTGATCGCTAACAACCTTGTCAGCGACTGTTTTCAGGGTCGTGTGATTATTCTCGTCGGCGCGCGGCAGACGGGTAAAACGACTTTGGCGCAAATGGCGCTGAAAAGGCTGGATGGGCGCAAGGTCCGATTTATCAATGGCGACGACCCAATAGACCGCGAGGCACTGAACGATAAAAGCCTCGAAAGTCTCACGCGCGTGGTAGGAGACGCCGAAGTTCTTTTTGTTGACGAAGGGCAAAAGATAAAAACCATCGGGCAGACGTTGAAATTGCTGGTGGATCATTATGGCGCGCAACGGCAGGTGATCGTCACAGGCTCGTCCACGATCAACCTGCTTGATTCCACGCAGGAACCGCTGACGGGGAGAAAGTTCGTGTACAACCTGTATCCTCTGGCATTGTCCGAAATCGTCCCCGATGCGGATGTATTGGAAATTCAAAAAAAATGGGCGGACCTGCTTGTGTATGGCTCCTATCCGCGCGTGATTCAGCAGGACTCTTACGAGGGTAAGGAGCGTGAGGTGAGAGAGATCGCGACCAGTTATTTGTATCGCGATATTTTGGAACTTCAGCAGGTTCGCAACCCTGAGGCTTTGAACAAACTGGTGCAGGCGCTTGCCTTGCAGATCGGGTCGGAGGTTTCGTACGCCGAGCTTGCCCAAACCATCGGCATGGACCGAATCTCCGTCGAACGTTATGTGCAACTGCTGGAACGTAGTTTTGTTATTTTCCGCCTGCCGCCCTACGCGGGCAACAAGAGAAGGACGCTCTCGAAATTAAGAAAGATCTATTTTTGGGATGTCGGCGTGAGGAACGCGGTCATTCGCAATTTCAATCCGCTGGTTTCGCGCGCGGATGGCGGCGCTTTGTTCGAAAACTGGATGATCGCCGAACGGATGAAAATGAACGAATATCGGCGAAGTCTGAGTTCCTCCTATTTTTGGCGGACGTATGATGGAAGCGAAATTGATTATATCGAGGAGACCAATCAAAATCTTCAAGGCTTTGAATTTAAATTGAAATTTTCAAAACCGAATCGTTCGTTTGAAAGGTCGGGCATACCTGTAACGGTCATGGATGTGGAACGTATCGTTGAATTTCTTTATGGCTGATATGATTTGACTTTCCCATTGATACTCAGTAGTTCACGAAAGCGCGTACTTGGCGTTCTCTAACGCCAGGGTTGCGCTAGAGAGCGCAACCTACGCGACGGTTTCGTGATCTCTTGATACTGACTTGCAGCGGAAATGCGCGATGAAATCTTGAGCCTCAGAAACGAAATCGGAAAACTTAATGGCTAAACTTTTGATCCTATCGAGACATGCCGACAACTATCGACGATTGCTCGAAACAGCGGATTTACCCGAACTTGAAATTGTCACTGCAATGGATACAACCGAAGCAGAGGCGGTTGGTTTGGATTGCGAGATCGTCCTTGGCGAGCCGAAACTTGTTCAGCCGATCTTGATGAAACTGAACAATCTGCGCTGGGCGCAATCCATGTATGCGGGCGTGGAGCAGTTTCTCGATCCGTCTCTGCGACGCGATTATGTGTTGACAAACGCGCGCAACGTATTCGGTGGGTTGATGTCTGAGTATGTGTTCGGGTATCTGCTCAATCACGAGCGGCGGATCTTTGAACGCTATCGCGCGCAACGAGAACATCGCTGGGACTCAAGCACGACGGGCATGTTGCGCGGAAAGACGATCGGGTTGCTTGGCGTCGGTTCGATCGGCGCGGTCATTGCGAAAACGGCAAAACATTTTGAAATGACCGTGCATGGGTATACGCGCTCCAGTGAAGATTGCTCCGATGTGGATGCGTATTATCATGGAAACGATCTGCTTGCGTTTGCGAACAATTTGGATTATCTGGTAAGCGTCCTGCCGAATACATCTGAAACACACCGCATCGTGGACGCGTCACTGTTGGGCGCTTTGCCTCCGCGCGCGATCTTCATCAACGTTGGGCGCGGCGGAGCAGTGGACGAATCCGCGTTGATCGGCGCGCTCGAGTCGAAGCAGATCGCGGGCGCGGTATTGGACGTGTTCGATCAGGAGCCGCTTCCGAAGGAGCATCCGTTTTGGAGTGCGCCGAATCTGTTGATGACCTTCCACACGTCCGCGCCCAGTTTGCCCGAGGACATCGTTCGAATCTTCCGCGAGAACTATCTGCGTTACCTGCGCGGCGAGGAATTGAAATACAAAGTTGTTTTTGAGCGCGGCTATTAGAAAGGATGCGCATGACTGACACGACTGCAACACTTCACTCTCTGGCAGATGGCTTGCTTGAAGCAGAAAGCGCATCGGTCAGTTAACGGTTAATATCGGATGGTATAATAATTCATCTATCCGATATTAACTGGAGCATTATGATCGAATCCCGCCTGCTCGAACGCATTGAACGCAAAAAATCCCAGTTGGATGCGCTGCGACCTCTTCCCGCCGCTGTGGTCAACCGTCTGCGCGAGCAGATTCTCGTGGAATGGATTTACAACTCCAATGCGATTGAGGGCAGTACAGTCACATTGCAAGAGACACGCTTAATCCTTGAAACAGGACTTACCATTGGCGGTAAAACCCTCCGCGAGCACTTTGAAGTCACCAATCATCGTGATGCAATCCTTTATGTGGAACAACTTGTCGCCGATCGAGAGAAGTTGACGCCGTTCCACGTCAGACAAATTCATAAACTGGTACTTTCTCAAATTGACGATGCCAGCGCGGGAAATTATCGCGCGACACAAGTCCACATTGCGGGAGCGCGGCACATTCCGCCTGAAGCGTGGGAAGTTCCCATCCAGATGACAGAGTGGGACAAGTGGCTGGCAAAAGCCGAAAAATCCATACACCCTGTCATCCTCGCGGCATCGGCGCATCATCGTCTTGTAAAAATACACCCTTTTATTGATGGAAATGGACGCACGGCGCGGTTGGTTATGAATCTCATCCTGATGCAAAACGGTTATCCGCCCACTGTTATTCTGCGAACAGATCGCCAATCTTATTATCGCGTATTGTCTCTGGCTGACGATGGCAAGGAAAAATCGTTGATCAATTTCGTCGGTAAGTCTGTAGAACGCAGTCTCACCTTATATCTCAATGCCAATAAAAAACAGACTCAGAAAGCCAGCAAACGCGCCGAATGGATTTCACTTGCCCAAGCCGCGCATGGCACGCCGTATTCGCAGGAATATCTCAGCCTGCTTGCGCGCATGGGACGGATCGAAGCAGTAAAACAAGGACGCAATTGGTTAACAACGCGGGAAGCGATACAAAACTATATGACATCTTTGAGCGGAAAGAAAAATTCATGACCGAATTTACCCCGTCACAAAAATCTCTCGCCGATGGACTCCTCTCAGCAGACTGTATCAAATTCGGCGAGTTCACCCTCAAGTCGGGACTCACGAGTCCCATCTACATTGACCTGCGCCGCATTATCACCCATCCCAAACTCCTCGCGAACATTGCCCAAGCCTACCTGCCAATTCTCTCAATTCTCGAATTCTCTCGCATCGCAGGCTTACCCTACGCGGCGATTCCCATCGCAACCGCCATCTCCCTCGCAGGAAACTATCCCATGATCTACCCGCGCAAGGAAGCGAAGACCTACGGCACGAAAGCCGAGATCGAAGGCGAGTATCACGCAGGCGAGACGGTCGTGGTCATTGACGATCTCGCCACCACAGGCGGAAGCAAGTTCGAAGCCATCGAAAAACTGACAGGCGCGGGCTTGGTCGTGAAAGATGTCGTCGTGCTGATTGACCGTCAATCAGGCGCGAAGGAGTCGCTGGCGCAGGCGGGATATTCCATGCACGCGGTGTTGACGATAAGTCAATTGTTGGAGTATTGGGAACGGAATGGGAAGGTGGAGAAGAGTAAAATCGAGGCGACGAGGAAGTTTTTGGAACAAAACAAATAGCGAGGAAGCATGGCAGGACTGGCAGTAAACGTAGCAGTGATTCACGAAGGTAAAATCTTGTTGACCCAACGT
>JAJTXU010000138.1 GCA_021462845.1 Anaerolineales bacterium | reverse complement strand
ACTCTTCCGCCTGAGGTCCCATTCAACAGGATAACCCTGGTCAATCGTTCTAAAAGGCAGGCATATATCTCTTTGCAGGTTACTATGCCCGACGGTCGATATTCGATCATCGAATATCCTGTTTATGGTCAGGTGAAGATCAAAGCGCCGCTAGGGTATTATATATACGTGGCGTGGGTTGGCGGGAACAAAATGACCGGCACATTCCGTCTGACATCGACGGACGGTTTAGCGATCTATTTGTTCAAAGATAAAGTTGTCATCAAGTAATAAACCATGAAAAAGGATTTTGAATTCGCAAATGAAGCAAAAGTTAATTCTACTTGTATCGATTCTGACGCTTCTGCTTTCCGCGTGCGGCGGCGGGCAGGAAGCGCCAACCCTTAGCGCCGGTGACGTTGCCGGCACCGCGCAAGCGGCGGCATTCACCATGATCGCCCAAACGCAAGCCGCCATACCGACAGAAACGCCTCTTCCTCCCACAGCAACGTTCACATCCACCCCCCTGCCCACAGAGACATCATCCCCGACACCGACAATTGATCCGTTACTTCCGACGGCGACGTTTACGCTTGCCCCTCAATCGTCTGCGCCAACGCAGGATAATTGCAACAAGATTCTATCCGAATGGTCGGTGCCAACCATCAAAATTCTCGTGGAAAATGAGACCAAGCCGAAAGGCACGATAACGCTTTCGTTATACGTGACCACGGCGCAAAATGAATGCGGTTTCATCCCCGCGTACGGAGGCTCATTCTCCGGGCCCGAAGGATATTACAGCGCCGGCGCTTTTGTGGATGGCAAGAAGGATTTCAAAACGTTCGGCGGATTCCTGCTCACCGGCGGCAGTTGGACGATCGTTGTCCGAAATGACACAATTGTTGCCAAGGGCGGCTGTTACCCGAACTGCTGATCATGATAACTCATAAGAAAGGTATGATGAAAAAGTTAACTGTTCTCTTCTCTGTTCTGGCAATTTCCGCCTTGATCACAGGGTGCGGTGGCGGCGAACCAGCCGTCCCAACCCTGAGCGTGGCAGATGTGCAATCCACCGCGGTCTCGGCGGCATTTACGATCGTGGCTGAGACCCAAGCGGCGATCCCAACCAATACACCCTTGCCGCCTACCGAAACCCCTACATCAACGCCCGCGGCGACGAATACCCCGGTCCCCCTGCCGACGCTGGAATCGACCTTGACAAATACTCCCGCCAGCACAAGCGGAGATCCGTGCGCTACCCGTGTTCTTGGCAAACCGCTCGGCAAGAACACGACGATTAAGATCGAAAACTTGACGAAATCGCGGGTGGCTGTTTCTTTGTACTTGAACGAGACAGCCAGTCACAACGAATGCGGGTATCGTTATTACGAATTAACAAAAAACGGATCCACAGTAATCACCGACCTGGTCATTGGGTGCTACAATCTCTGGGCATGGAATCTGGACGGGAAGCCTTTCAACTCTTCCGGTTCCGGATGTATCAATAACCCAGATAAATGGACATTCCAAATATCCGAGGAGATGATCAAGTTTATTGGTCCGTGAGGATCCAAGCCAGATGTAAACGCCCTGAAATCGTTCAGGGCGTTTTTTTATTCCATGGCACTCTCTGGTTTGCTCACCGACTCTACCTGCGCCTTCGTCAACGCGACCAAATCCGCCACCGGCAACTTGATATTCAACCCCCTCTGTCCTCCCGAAATATGAATCTGTTCAAAATTTTGCGCCGATGAATCGATGACCACTTGAAATCCCTTGTTGAGCAGGGCAAGCGGCGAGATGCCTCCCGCTTGCAAGCCGGTAATCTGCTCCGCTTCTTTTTCTGTTGGCAAATGAACTTTTTTCTCGCCGAGCGAAGAGGCAAGCAATTTCAAATCCACAACTGAATCTCCCGAAACCAACACCAACAAGGGCTTTTTGGGCTTATCTCGCAACACGACGATCGTTTTGAAAATAGACGCGGGATCCACATTGAGTAGGCTCGCGGTCTCTTGCGCGCCGCGCTTTTCCGTTGAAAGTTCATACGTGGTATACAAAATTTTGCGCGAATCAAGCAGGCGGGTGACATTATTGACGATCGACATGCAACCTCTCCACAAGCAGGACTGATTTTCGCTGAATTGTAACGGGAATGAGAAATTTTTTCAGTAGTACAATACCACGCATGAAATCGGCGCAAAATGCGGTTCCGCTCGAAAAATTAATGGAACAACTCCCCGAAACATACACACCTTCCGAAAAGGAACTGATCCAACGCGCCTACCGCGTGGCAGAAAAGGCGCATCGCGAACAAAGGCGACATTCGGGCGAACCATACATCAATCACTGCCTGGCGGTGGCAAGCATTTTGGCAGACCTCAAAGTTCCGTCCGAAGTGATCGCGGCGGCGTTACTTCACGACACGGTGGAAGATACCCCCACCACCCTCGGCGACATTCGCAACGATTTTGGCGACACCATCGCGGCTCTCGTCGATGGGGTGACAAAACTAACCAACCTTCCGCGAGTCTCGCGCGGCGACCAGCACGCGGAAAGACCCGAATCACTCGAGGACGCGTCGGACCCAGAACTCATCCCCGCCAACGCGCGCGCGCGCAAACAAGACCTGGCATCCGAAACCTTGCGGAAAACATTCCTCGCCATGGGTGACGACGTCCGTGTGGTGCTGATCAAACTGGCAGACCGCCTCCACAACATGCGGACGCTCGGCTTCATGCCCGAAGCCAAACAGAAGCGCATTGCCAAAGAGACACTCGAAATCTTTGCCCCGCTCACGAACCGCCTCGGCATCTGGCAGATCAAATGGGAATTGGAAGACCTTGGCTTCCGATACCTCAACCCGGAAAAGTACAAGGAAATTGCCGAAGAATTGCAAGAAAAACGCCCCGAACGAGAAAAGCAGATCGTCGATATACAAAATGCCCTGAAGCGTTTGCTCGAATCAAACAACATTAAAGCCGAAGTCAGCGGGCGGCCAAAACATATTTATTCCATCTTCAAGAAGATGACGCAAAAAGGAAAAGCGTTCGATAAGGTGCAAGATGTGCGCGCCATGCGCCTCCTCGTCCAAGACATCCCCTCCTGTTACGCCGCGCTTGGGGTGATTCACACCACCTGGAGACCCATCCCCGGCGAATTCGACGATTACATTGCCGCGCCGAAAGAAAACTTCTATCAGTCCCTGCATACCGCCGTGATCTACGACGATGGCCGCTCGCTGGAAATTCAGATCCGCACACAGGAGATGCACGAAAACGCGGAATACGGCATCGCCGCCCACTGGAAATACAAAGAAGGCGCCAAACGCGATAAAAATTACGAACAGCGCATTAACTGGCTCCGCAACATGATGGAATGGAAGACCGATGTGCACGACGCGACAGAATTCGTCGAGAGTATGAAATCGGATGTATTCCAGGATCGCGTCTACGTCTTCACCCCGCGCGGAGACATTTACGATCTCGCTGTCGGTTCAACCCCCATTGATTTTGCCTACCACGTCCACACCGATATCGGCCACCGCTGTCGCGGCGCGCGGGTGAACGGCAAACTCGTCCCCTTGCAACAAGCGTTGAAGACGGGCGACCAGATCGAAATTTTGACAGCGAAGCGCGGGGGTCCAAGCCGCGATTGGTTAAATCCGAATCTGGGATTGGTCAAGACGCAACGAGCGCGATCCAAAGTCAAAGCATGGTTCAAAAAGCAGGAGGATGAACAAAACCTCGCCCAGGGACGCGCCGGATTCGAACGCGAATTGAGCCGCCTTGGAATTTCCGAATTGAATTTCGAAAAGATGGCGCGCGAACTTGCCTACAAAACTCCCGATGAAATGTTCATCGCCCTCGGCAACGGCGATCTTTCCCTCAGCAAAATCATCAAACAATTGGAAGGGACAGAAGAAACCGCGGATATTCTGCAAGCCACCGCCGCGCCAGAGACCAAAACCTCCCCCGATGCGATTCAGGTTGTCGGACTGAAAGGCTTGCTTTGGCAAATGGCAAAATGTTGCTCGCCCATGCCCGGAGACCAGATCATCGGCTACATCACGCGCGGGCGCGGCGCCACAATTCACCGGCAAGATTGCCCGAATATTTTACACAGAGAGGACACCGAGCGGCTCGTGCAAGTGGACTGGGGAACCACCCAACAAACCTACGCCGTGCCCGTCACCGTGAAAGCCTACGACCGCGATGGCTTGCTCGGCGATATTTCAACTCTGTTGCAAGGCGAGAGCGTGAACATCAAAGATGTATCGGTCAGTTACAACCGAAGCGTGGCTGACCTGCGACTCGTAGTCGACGTGCGCGACCTGGAGCAGTTAAGCCGCGTGCTCACGCGTATTGAAAGCGTGCCGAACGTGTTAGAAGCGCAGAGAACAAAGCCGGGCTAAATTACAAGGTACAAGCGACACGTTACGCAGTATAATGTCGCCGCCTACCTATGAATCTGCTCAGCGTCCGTGAAGCGCGCGAGCGCATACTTTCCCATTTTCAACCTGTAACAACCGAAGCCCTGCCAGCGGTAGAGTCTTTGAATCGCATCCTCGCGCAAGACGCGACCGCGTTGGACGATCTTCCGCCATTCGATAACTCATCAATGGACGGCTTTGCCATTCGCGCGATCGATGTGGCGGATGCAAAACCCGCTTCGCCCCGGACCTTGCGCGTGGTCGCAGACATCCCAGCCGGCTCGCCGCCGACGGTTTCCATCACCTCCGGCGAAGCCGCGCGCATCATGACCGGCGCGCCGCTGCCTCAAGGCGCTGACGCGGTGATTCCTGTGGAAGATACTAATTTTCAAGACCGCGCCGCCGGCGCGCCTCCCCCACCGGAAGTGACGATATTCAAAAACGTGACCCAAAACGAGAACATTCGCCAGCGCGGCGCGGATATTCGCGCGGGAGAGACCGCCTTGCAAAAGGGAAGAAAACTAAAGCCGCAGGATGTGGCATTGCTGGCATCTTTGGGATATTCAACCGTGAATGTCTTTCGCAAACCGCGTGTTGCGCTCTTCTCTTCCGGTGACGAATTGCTCGACGCAAGCCAGCCGCTCGAACCGGGCAAGATCCGCGACTCGAACTCGCACATGCTGGCAGGGCTAATCGAGTCTGCCGGCGCGGAGGTGGAAAAACTTGGCACAGCAAAAGATACCTACGAATCTGTCAAAGCGGCGCTCGACAAAACGTCCGCGCTGAAAGTGGACCTGATCCTCTCTTCGGCGGGCGTGAGCGTGGGCGCGTTCGATTACGTGAAGAGCGTGATCGAGTCGAACGGCAAAATGGATTTTTGGCGCGTGAACATGCGCCCCGGCAAGCCGCTCGCTTTCGGCGAATACAATGGCGCGCCATTCATCGGCTTGCCTGGTAATCCAGTGTCGGCGTTTGTGGGGTTCGAGGTGTTCATCCGCGCGGCGCTGGGGCGGCTGGCAGGGCAGACGGAGAGAAACAGGCTCACCATCCGCGCGCGATGCGAGGAGGAAATCAATTCCGATGGGCGGGAAAGTTACCTGCGCGCCAATCTCCGCGAGGAAAGCGGGTCTCTCGTCGCGCGTTTGACCGGCCACCAGGGTTCGGGCAACATTCTGTCGCTGGCACAGGCTGATGCTTTACTAATTATTCCCGCTGGTGTAAAATGCGTGCCTGCTGGTCAGGAAGTTGAGGCTTGGTTGTTATGAGGATTGATGAATAAACGGCTCACGCAGATTTCGCTGGCGATCACCATCATCGGGTTGCTCGTCGCGTCTTATATGACAGTGTACAAATTTACAAGCAAGGAACTTCAAGCCGCCATGTGCGTTGGCTCGGAAGGATGCTCGGTAGTGAATGCCAGCCCTTACTCTGAAGTGCGCGGCGTTCCTGTGGCAATCATCGGGGTTCTTGGCTATCTCGCCCTGTTGGCTGTGCAAGTACTCGAACGGCGTCCCGGCATAATTCAAGACAATGGCACGATGATTTTCTTCGGGATTTCAGTGACCGGGTTTTTGTTTACAGTGTATCTGGTCTTTGTCGAAGTCGCGCTGATCAAAGCCTATTGTCCGTTCTGCATCACGTCACAAGTGGCAATGACCCTGCTGTTCATTATCTCGGTCATTCGCCTTATCAAACAACCCTAATTCAGGAGGATTGAATGCCCCGCATCAAATGTCATTACACCGATTGTGTCTTTCTTGATGAAGGTTATTGCTCAGCCGCCGCCGTAGAGTTCGATCCCGACACCGGTTGCGCCACCTACACTCCCAGCGACGAAGCCGCCGCCAAAGAAGATTGGGACGAAGAAGAAGCGGAGGAATGGGAGGAAGAGGAAGATGATGACGAGGATGAATCTTGGGACGAGGAAGAAGACGAGTTTTAACGCTTCTTTCCCCAAGTGAAAACTGGTCGCCCAAACCAGGGCAGACGACGCGTCGTCTGCCCTTATGTTTTTAACGCGTACAACAAGACGCCTGCCGCCACCGCCAAATTTAACGAACTCACCTTTCCACGCATCGGCAGGGATATGGTCACATCGCAGGCATTGACCTGCTCGGCAGACAGCCCTTTTTGCTCGCTGCCCAGCACAAGCGCCCACGGGGCTTGCGGAACGAGAGTCTTGTAATCCACGTCCGCATGAACAGACGCGCCGATCAACTGACAACCTGCCGTTTGCGCCCAGGCGCGAAATTCATCGAACGATGTTTGCGCAACGCGCTTCCAAAAGACCGCGCCCATGCTGGAGCGAATCAAAGTCGGGTGATATAACTCGACGCCGCCATCCACAAGGAACAAGGCGTCGACTCCAATCGCGTCCATGGTGCGGAGGATCGTTCCCACATTGCCCGGGTCTTGCGGAGTAACCAGCGCAACCGCAGAGTTTGAAGATTCAAGATTTGACGCAAGGGTCTGTCTCTGGCGAAACACCGCAACAATGCCTTGCGGGTTATCTTTCTCCGCCAAAGAGTTTGCCACGTCGTTTGAAACAGGGCGCGCTTTTTCCGAAACCCGGGCAATCAGCTCGTTGGCATATCGACTTGCGAGCCGATCGGGCGCGTAAAAAACCGACTCCACGTCCCAACCCGCATCCAACGCCTGCCCGATGTGGTGAATCCCCTCCACGAGGAACAAACCCGTTTCAACACGATGTTTTTTCTGACGCAATGAGCGAGCGCGTTTTACAAGTTCATTGTTTGCGCTGACAATCACAGGCTTACTCACTCTTCACTCACCTTCTACCACGGTCAACTCTCCAACCATGCCAGCCATGAGGTGTCCCTGAATCCCGCAGACGACGCTATACTCGCCCGGCGCGGACGGAGCGGTGAACGTCAACGTGACAGATTGCCCGGCAGGCACTTTGACGTCCCAATAGATGTTCTGCTTGTCCTCATCGTCAAACTCATCACCCGCATCGGCGCCAAAATCAAGAATGGCAAATTCATGCTCCACTATTCCATTATTCACCGCATTAACCGTGATCTCCCGCCCTGCCAGAATGGTGAAGGTATTGGGCGTGAATTGAAAGTCGGTCATGGTCACATCGATGGCGGTGGACGGTCCGCTGGCTTTACAGGATGTCAGCAGTAGGCATGCGAACATTACGGTGAATACCGCATATTTCTTCATAGTCCTCTCCAAAAAAAGAAAAGCAACATGTAAATTCAGGCGCAAGCATGAAGAACTGGCGTTGCCACGCGCGAGTTCCAGCGCGGTTTACAATTACGGCTGATCCGTTGACGCGAGTATTGTAATTCAGTTCCGTTTGCTTTAGGCGGTAGAATGTTCTTATGAGTCAGTTCTTTGCAGGCAATTACCTCGGTCCCGCCTTCGATCTCTTCGGCGCAGCGCACATCGGCGCGTTGATCTTCATTATCCTCTTGAATCTTTTCCTGCTTCGCTTCACGAACGCGAGCGACGCAACGAAAAGCAAAATCCGCTGGACGCTGGCGTTGATCTTGTTGTGCAACGAGATTCTCTGGCACGCATGGAATTACTCTGTCGGCACATGGACGATCCAGACCATGCTTCCGCTTCACCTGTGCAGTCTGCTCGTGTGGACGGGCGCGTTGATGCTCGTCACTAAGAATTACGCGATCTACGAGTTCATGTATTTTCTCGGCATCGGCGGCGCGATTCAAGCGCTGATCACACCCGACCTCGGCATCTACGGATTCCCTCATTTTCGATTCTTCCAAACCTTCATCTCGCACGGATTGATCGTTACTTCGGGAATTTATATGACTGTCGTGGAAGGCTTTCGTCCCACATGGAAATCAATCGTCAGAGTAGCAGTTTGGATGAACGTTTACGTTGTCATTGTCTATTTCATCAATACCGCCATCGGCAGTAATTACTTGATGATCAATTTCAAGCCCAACACACCGAGCCTGCTCGACCTGCTCCCTGATTGGCCCATCTACATTCTTTACATGGAAGCGATCGGCGTAATCACCTGCTTGCTGCTATATCTTCCTTTCGCGCTCAAAGACTGGCGCGGTAAACATCGAACGAACAAGGACAACACCTCGCGGCTGGAAAGCATTTCAAAATAAGGTAGAATATCAATCCGTCGGGGCGATGGCGGAATCGGCAGACGCAACGGACTTAAAATCCGTCGGTAGTGATACCGTGAGGGTTCGACCCCCTCTCGCCCCATTTCCACTCCCGCATCCTTGGTCAATGACAAGGGCAGGGAGCGAGGGCGCCTTTATCATGTACTTCACACGCCAGCAACTTGAAGAAATAGAAGACAAAAGTCTCGCGCCATACGGCATGCGGAGCAAAGACTCCAAAGGACGCGCCTACCTGGATAGCGAGCCGGATTATCGCACATCGTTCCAACGCGACCGTGACCGGATTCTCCACACGACAGCGTTTCGACGCCTCGAATACAAGACTCAGGTTTTCATCAACTTTGAAGGCGACTACTTCCGCACCCGGCTTACCCACACCCTAGAAGTTGCCCAGATCGGTCGAACATTTGCCCGCGCCCTCGGCGCCAACGAAGATCTCGTGGAGGCGATTTGCCTCGCGCACGACCTGGGTCACTCGCCGTTCGGTCATTCCGGCGAAGTCGCGTTGGCGCGGTTGATGAAAGATCACGGCGGATTCGATCACAACAAACAATCCCTGCGCATCGTCACCGAACTCGAACAACGCTACCCCGAATTCCCCGGCTTGAACCTGACATGGGAAGCCCGCGAAGGGATGGTCAAGCACGAATCTGAATACGATATTTCCGACGCGCGCGATTATCAACCCGACCTGCGCGGCAACCTCGAAACGCAGATCGCCAACGTTGCCGACGAACTCGCGTACACCACGCACGATCTCGATGACGGCTTACGTTCGGGCATGATTACGCCGCACATGCTCGAAGGCATTGCATTGTGGGAAATTTTGCGCGAAACGTACAACTGGAGCGGATATGAATTAGAAGAGATGGAACGTCATCGCATGATTCGCCAACTCGTGGGCATCATGGTCACAGACATGGTCGAGGCGACCGACAAACGCCTGAAAGAAAGCAAGGCAAAATCCGCGCTCGATATTCAGAAACTGAAGCATAATGTGATCGGCTATAGCGAAGACATGCAGCGTCGCAACCGCGAACTGAAAGATTTCCTATACAAGAAACTCTACCGCCATTATCGCGTGGCGCGGATGCAGGTCAAAGCGGAGCGGTTAATCACTGATCTGTTCCACGCATACCAAGCAGAGCCGGTGATGCTTCCCGACTCTGTTCAAACCTTCCTCGACAAACGCGGACTGGAACGCGCGATCTGCGATTACATCGCCGGTATGACCGATCGCTACGCCATCGAAGAACATCAGAAACTTTTTAACCCGCTCGAAAAACCATAGGAACAGGTGAAGAATGTCTCAGCAAATGTATCTCACGCCCGAAGGAGAGGCGAAACTCAAGGTGGAGTTGGCAGAACTCACTGGGAATCGACGCGAGGAACTCGCCCAGCGGCTGCGATCCGCCATTCAAATGGGCGACCTTTCTGAAAACGCGGATTATCACAAGGCAAAGGAAGATCAAGCTTTCCTCGAGGGACGAATTCAGGAGATCGAAGCCATCCTGCGCATGGCAGTGATCGTCGAAAAGAAACAAAGCGATGTGGTGGTTGTGGGTTCGCGCGTCACTGTGCAAGAGGAAGGTTTTGACCCTGAGACCTTCTCCATGGTCGGAGCGAAGGAAGCGGATCCGCGCAACAACAAAATATCGAACGAGTCGCCGATCGGCAGCGCGCTGATGAATCGCAAGGCAGGTGAAACGGTTGAGGCGCAAACGCCGGGTGGAAAAATAAAAATAAAGATTCTTAAGGTGGAATAAAAGACAGGGGCTGTCTAAAAAGGGGAAAGGCAGCCCTCCTCAAGATGGGAAAAGTTTAATACAATGGGGGTATGAGACACAAACAAATCACCTTCAAGCCCTAT
>JAJTXU010000137.1 GCA_021462845.1 Anaerolineales bacterium | reverse complement strand
AGGGCTTGAAGGTGATTTGTTTGTGTCTCATACCCCCATTGTATTAAACTTTTCCCATCTTGAGGAGGGCTGCCTTTCCCCTTTTTAGACAGCCCCGTTTTTTGTTGTGATTTGTTCCTACTGCACAACGATGGTGATCGTCATGGGGCAGAAGTAGTGCTTGTCGACAACCAATGACCACCGTGTTGTGTATGAGCCGCCTTTTTTTGGCGTTTCCATTTCCACCGGCAAGTACACTTGTTTTCCCGGTTTCACTCCTTTGGGGATGCTGTACGATTCCACCTTGTGGAGTTTATCGCCGCCGGTGTACGCATAATCCATATTCACCCGGTACCATTCATTTCTGCCGATGTTTTTCACCAGCCAGGTGACGGTGAAATCCTGCCGCGCTACGAATATCGTGCCCTTGATCGGGTCGACTTCGCGCACCTCGCAACCGTATTCGGAGTTGCTCGTTCCGCTGGTGATGTTGGTTAAGGTGGCAGTGCCAGAGGTTCCCAGTCCGGGCAGGATGAAAATAAACGTATTCGTCGGCGTGGGCGATGCTGTTTCAGTCGCACCGGGCGTGTGGGTAAATGTCGCTGTGGCGGTTGAAGTAGGCAATGCCGCCGCGGTTTGCGTAGACGCGGCGTTTGCCGTCTGCGCGATGAACGTGTTGATCGCGCCGGGGTCGGTCGTTGGCACAGGCTGTTGACCCGCCGCGGTTGGCAGGCAAGCCATTACCCATACCAATGCCGCCAGCCAGATCAATGCGTTCTTTTTCAGCATCATTGAAGCCGTCTACGGTTATTCCACAACGATCGCGATGTATGGGTAGCACATATTGCCTTCCACTACCCAGGTCATCACGTGTTTGCCTTTTTCCGCCGGGGCGACGGCGTCGATGATGATCGTTACAGATTTACCGGGTTTGAGGTCTACTCCAAATTCGCGGAAGGTGTCGCTGGGGTCTTTCATCAGTTTTGTGCCGCTGAAGTATTTAATATCGTGCTTGGCAGGGATGGTCTTCGTGCCGGTGTTGACGATGGTCCATTTTATATCGAACTCATTGCCTTTCTTGAACACGGTTAGGTCGCGCGGCTTGTTGAGGATGGGCGTGCATTGATAGGGTTGAGCAGGAGGAGCGCTTCCGCCGCTTCCACCACCTCCGCCGCCTCCCACAACAAGCGTTGCGGTTGGCGGGGCAAGCACGAACGGGGTCGCCGAAGGGACGAACGGAGTCTCAGTCGGGGGAGCAGAATCAGTCTGGGTGGGGAGCGTGGTGTTCGTCGCAATGGGTTGCGCGGCTTGGGTTTGTGTCCCGGCCGCAGAGATGGTCATCGCGACCACGGTGGCAATCTGGTTCGCTGTATCCTGCGGGTTTGGCGTCGCCGCCTGCGGAAAACAGGCGGTGATCGCGGTGATCACAAGCACGGCTGAGAGTAGAAATCGTAATTTGTTTTGCTTCATAATATCTCCTTCGGTTGGTTATTTCTGATTGGGGGGTGACGAGCCGTCGCCGATGCCGAGCGGCTGCCATTTCTTCTCGTCTTTCAAGCGGTGCTGAACTCCGTGGCGGTCGTGGATCTCGTCGAAACTTTCGGGCTTGATGAACATCTGCTCGCCGTCAAGCAGACCCAACACGCCGGATTGTCCGGGCTCCATGCGCTTCTCGCCTTTGAACTTTGCGGCGTCGCTGGGGATGTAATCGGTCGGCTCTTCGTACGTGGTGATGTAGCCTTCGTAGTTGCGCAGGATGATCTTGTGGTCAGACATGCTGATCAGATAATTCGGCATGACTGGAATTTTTCCGCCGCCGCCCGGCGCATCCACGATATATTGCGGGACCGCGTAGCCGCTGGTGTGACCGCGCAAGCCTTCCATGATCTCGATTCCTTTCGCGACGGGGGTGCGGAAGTGCCCAGCCCCTTCGACCAGGTCGCACTGATAGAGGTAATACGGGCGCACGCGGATGCGGACGAGGTCTTGCACAAGTTTGCGCTGGATGTGGACGTTGTCGTTCACGCCCGCGAGAAGCACGGACTGATTGCCCAGCGGAATGCCAGCCCTTGTTAAACGGTCGCAGGCTTCGGCGAGTTCCTTCGTGATTTCGTTCGAGTGGTTGACGTGGATGTTGATCCACAGCGGATGATATTTCGCCAGCATGTCGCACAATTCCTGTGTGACGCGCATGGGCATAAAGACCGGCACGCGCGTGCCGAGGCGCACGATCTCGATGTGCGGAATTTCGCGCAGGCGGCTGAGTATCTCTTCGAGGATCTTCGGCGCGAGCACGAGCGGGTCGCCGCCGGAGAGCAGAACGTCTCGCACTTGCGGCGTGCGTTTGAGATATTCGATCTGCATCTCGAATTCATGCCGCGAGAACGTTTGACCGGGGTCGCCGACGATGCGCGAGCGCGTGCAATAGCGGCAATACGAGGCGCATTGCGTGGTGACCAGCATGAGGACTCGGTCGGGGTAGCGGTGGACCAGACCGGGCACCGGCGAGTGGCGGTCTTCGGCAAGCGAATCTTCCATCATCGCGGTGAACGATTGCATCTCCTCCGAAAGCGGAATGACCTGTTTGCGGATCGGGTCGTTCGGATCGTTCGGGTCAATGAGCGAAATGAAATAGGGCGTCACGTCCACGCGGAACAGTCCCTGCGTTTGCAGGGCTTTACGTTCCGAGTCGGTGAGGGGCAAAACTTTTTCGATCTCCTCCACCGAGTTCATGCGGTGACTGAGTTGCCAGCGCCAATCGTTCCACTTTTCATCGGGAACGTCGGCGTAGATCGGGGCGCGTTTGGAAACAAATGGTTCAGACATGGGGTTTTCCTCCGGGGTTAGAGTTGGATACGACTCAAACAGACGCGGCAGACCAACAAGCTGGAGGATCGTGGTCGGGTCGGAAGAACCCGGCGTTATACACACAAGCGTTCATAGCGAATTGAATTGTACGGGGAAACAAAAATAGGGTCAATGTCCCTTTTGGCGGTATAAATGGTCTACATGGAACTCCTCGCCCGTTTTGAACAGATCGCCGCAACACAGCCTGATAAACCCGCCATTATTTATTCTTCAAAATGGACGAACGCGTGGAAGCGCATCACTTACCGCTCGTTGTTTGACCAGACCCAGCGCTTCTTTTCGGGACTTCAAGCCTGCTCGCTGACCCCGGGCTTGGTCGCCGCCGTCATGACCCCGCCCAGCGCGGAGTTTTTCCCATTTGCTTTGGCTTTGCTCACGTTCGGCGTTGTGCCTGTTATCTTCGACCCGGCGATTGGATTGAAAAAAGTCGGCGAGATCGTCCGCGAATCCAAGCCAGATATATTTTTTGGCAATCGGTTGACTCATACGTTGCGGATGTTGTTTGGCTGGGGAAGAGATTCGATCAAACACAACTTGACGATCAACAGCCTTTTGCGTTTTTCTCACCGTGAGACAGGAATCCCGTCGCGCATTCTCCCCAACAATACCGCCGCTGTGATTTATACCTCTGGCTCTACGGGACTTCCCAAGGGAGCGATGTACACGTCCGCCAACTTTGCCGCCCAGTTGGAATTGCTCCAAAATACCTTTCGCATCTCACCGGACGAGATTGACCTCGCCGCTTTCCCGCTTTATGCCCTGATTGATATTTTGCTCGGCGTCACCGCGGTTGTTCCAGATATTTCCTTTCCTGTCCCCGGTCGAACTGATCCGCAGAAGACCATCTCCGCTATTCGGCAATTCAACGTCACGAACATGTTCGCCTCGCCCGTCGTGCTGGAGATTCTGGCTGATGAAGCCGGTCGCTCGAACATCCGAAAATTAACTTCGCTCAAGCGCGTGATCACCGCCGGCGCGCCCGCGACGATTCGATTGCAAGAGAAGTTTCGTCAACTTCTCGACGATCACACCGACCTCTTCGGCATTTATGGCGCAACAGAGACTTTGCCCATTGCCAAAGTCGAAAGCCGCGAATTATTTTCTTTGAAAGAAAAGACAGCAAAAGGCGCGGGAGTCTGTCTGGGGAGGCACATCGAAGGCGTGACCGCGCGGATCATCCCCATCACCGACGAGCCGATCGAAGAGTGGCGGGATTCGCT
Organism: Anaerolineales bacterium; assembly: GCA_021462845.1. Classification (GTDB taxonomy): domain Bacteria; phylum Chloroflexota; class Anaerolineae; order Anaerolineales; family Villigracilaceae; genus Defluviilinea. The sequence goes on along the minus strand of JAJTXU010000137.1, from coordinate 6,527 downwards.
CGAAGCGGAAGCGAATGTCGTTGGCGAGATCACCGTTCAAAGTCGCGCCACGACGCGAAACTATCTGCATCGGGAGGAAGCGGATCGTTTATCCAAAATAAAAATTGGCGGCGAGGTCATCCATCGCATGGGCGATGTCGGGTATTTTGACGAAGAGGGGCGGTTGTGGTATTGCGGGAGAAAATCGCACCGCGTGGTTATAAAAGATGATGTGATGTTCACCGAGCAGATCGAAAATATTTTCAACGCGCATCCCTGCATAAAGAGGACCGCGCTGGTTGAAGTAAACCGCGAGCCTGTTCTATGGGTGGAAGTGGAACGCCGCGCGAGAACAAACAAAGATAAAATCATGGGCGAGTTGAGAGAAATGGCAAAGGGTCATCGGCAGGCTTCGCAGATCGAAACACTTTTATTTATGAAAAGATTTCCAACCGACGCGCGGCATAACTCCAAGATCGTCCGCGAGGAATTAAAGGCGCTCGCAGAAAAGAGACTTTCGTGAAAGCGTTAGTGACCGGCGCGACAGGCTTTCTGGGCGGCGCATTATCTCGCCGCTTGCATGGCATGGGCTGGGACGTGACAGGAGTCGGGCGCAACCCAAAAAAACTGAATGAACTGGAAGACCTGAGTATTCGTCCGCTTCAACTTGATATTAAGAACAAAGTTGAATTGATCAGCACATTCAAGGGTCAAGAAATTGTTTTCCATTGCGCGGCGTTCCCATCACCCTGGGGAAATTATGAAAAGTTCTATCAAGCCAATGTGATCGGCACGCGCAATGTAGTGCAGGCGTGTTTGGAAAACAAAGTGAAGCGGCTTGTGTATGTTTCCACGCCGAGCATTTACTTCAATTACAACTTGCGGACGAACGTGAAGGAAAACGATCCACTGCCCGAACCGATCAGCAACTACGCTCACACCAAACTTCTTGCGGAAGAAGAAATTGACAAAGGCTTTGCGAACGGGCTTGCTGTCATCTCGATCCGTCCGCGCGCGTTGATCGGCGAAGGCGACACGGTCATCTTTCCGCGTTTGATTCCTCGTTTGAGATCTGGCAGGCTTCCCATCCTTGGCGATGGCGAAAATATCGTTGACCTCACGTACATCGAGAACGTGGTAGACGCGCTGTTGCTGTGCGCCGAATCGCCTGCGAATACGCTCGGCAAAAAATACAATATCACCAACGGCGAGCCTGTGAAAATTTGGAGATTGATCGAGCGCATTTGCGATGAATTGAATTATCCCCGCCCGAGGCGGAGGATTCCGTACCGCGCCGCTGATGCCGTTGCAAGAACGCTGGAGTTCATCTACTCGCTCATCCCGTTCAGCCCCGAACCGCCGTTGACGAGACTCTCGGTCAGCATGATGGCGAACAACTCCACGCTTGATATTTCCGCGGCGCGAAACGAACTCGGCTATCAGCCAAAAGTTTCAATCGAAGAAGGCGTGCAGAGATTTTTGAAATGGTGGAAGGAAAAGAATCCGAAATGAAGATCAACATCCTTCACGCTGGCTATTGCACCGCGCCCGAACATCTCGCCATTCAAGGCGGACGCTGGCGCGCGATTCACTTTCCCGCCATGTTCGCGCTCTTTCGCCACCCGAAATTCGGCGCGATGCTTTTCGACACCGGCTACTCCTATCGCTTTTTCGACGAGACGAAAAAATTCCCGCGCCGCATTTATCGCTGGATGACGCCCGTCCATCTGCGAGAGGAAGACCTCGTTGTGAATCAACTGGCAGACTTCGACTTGAAACCTGCCGACGTGACTCGCGTCTTCATCTCTCATTTTCACGCGGATCATATCGCCTCTCTCCCCGATTTGGCTTGGTCGCGCTTCGTCTACCTTCCTCACGCCTTTAGCCGACTCCGCCATTCGACGCCCTCGCAAGACCTCAAACGCGCCTTCCTGCGCGGACTCATCCCCTCAGATTTTGACTCCCGTTCCCGCAAAGTGGATGTGACCAAGCCGATTCTTTTGTCGGAGGAATACGCGCCGTTCAAAACTGGATACGACTTGCTTGGCGACGAATCCATCATCGGCGTGGAACTCCCCGGTCATGCTGACGGGCAGATGGGCGTCTTTGCCCGCGACGATGATGACAAACTTTTCTTCTTCGTCGCAGATGCGGCATGGCTTAAACGATCTGTCGTTGACAATCGTCCGCCGCACAAGATGGCAAACTTGCTGTTCTCCGATCCCGAAGCCTATCGCCAAACCTTGGGCGATCTGCATTCCTATTATTTGACTCATCCCGATACGATCATCGTCCCATCCCATTGCGAAGAGACGATCCGCTCGCTTGAAAATAAGCCAGCGCGTTGATTGTGTCCATGCGAGCCGAGTTCTTCACCCGCGAAAATATCCACGCTTTGCAATTTCCTCCGACGGAGGATGGCGATTATGCCCGCCGCTATCTTCTCCCATTGATGGAAGACGATATACAAAACTATATTCGTAACGTGTACAACACGCAATTGATGGCGGTCAAAGTCGGCGAGACGATCATCCCCGTCACGGTCACAGATTTCCACCCGCAAAATACGTACACTGTTTCGCCCTACAGCCATTACGTCTCTTACGGTGGATTGGAAGAGGTGAAGCATCTGGAGAATCCGCTGGCGGAGTTTTTGGTGAAATTAGCGCTGTATCCCATCGCTTGGTTTTTTCGATCCACAGAATTGGATAAGGTGGTCTTTGTAAATAACTATTTGCTTTCAACGAATTTGTATCCGTCGGTAAACAGCGAACAACTATCGGTGTTGAGCGAGGCGTTGATAGAACGGTTTCCAGACCGGGTGATCGTGTTTCGTTCCGTTGACCAGAAAAAGAATCCTCATGTATTCGACGCGCTGAAAAGCCTTGGCTACGATGCGGTTCTCAGCCGCCAAGTCTGGTACATGGACCCACTCGCCTCGTTGAAGACTCGTCAATGCAAGGAAGATATGCGCGTGTTGAAGAAGAGGGGCTATGAGGTTGTGGATGGCGAAACATTATCCGATGACGAACTGCATCGCGCGGCGCATTTGTATGAATTGTTGTATCTGAAAAAATACTCCTACTTCAATCCGCAGTTCACAGTTAAATTTTTGAAACTCGCGCGAGACCAGAAGACTCTTTTTCTGTACGGGCTGAAAAAGAACGGACGGCTGGATGGAATTATGGGCTTCTTCATCCGCAACGGCGCGATGACCCAGCCGCTGTTCGGGTATGACACAACTCTCCCACAGGATGAGGGGTTGTATCGTTTGCTCACGCTGGTCACGCTGAAAGAAGGACTGAAGCGCGGGTTGCTCGTCCATGCCAGCGGCGGGGTGGGCAAATTCAAAAAAGCGCGCGGCGGCGAATCGGTGACAGAGTACAATGCGGTGTACACCAAGCATTTGCCGAAGAGACGGCAATCGCCGTGGAAGTTAATCGGTAGGCTCTCGAAATTTGCGATCCCATATTTCAAGAAAATGGATTTTTAGACGGCAGACAATGGACAGTGGACGATAGACCATACGGCGGTCCACTGTCTACCGTCCAAGCGGCGGATAATTTATTCAGGAGAGAGCGCACACATGCAAGTCAATATCCCTTTGAAAATAATCGGTCTTGGAAGATATTTGCCGAAGCGCGTTGTCCCCAGCTCGGAATTGGAGGCGATGTGCGGCGTCCCTGCCGGTTGGGTGGAGCGGCGAAACGGCGTGCGCGAACGCCGCTGGGTGACAGATGAAACCTCGTCGTTCATGTCGGCGCAAGCGGCGCGGGAAGCGTTGGACGAGGCGCATCTCAAGCCGAATCAACTTGACCTCATCATCAACGCCTCGGGCACCGGCGAGCAGGCGATTCCCGACACGGGCGCGTTGATCCAGCGTCAGCTTGGGCTGGGCGATTCGGGCATCCCTGCGATGACCGTGCATACGACCTGTTTGAGTTTTATCGCGGGCATGGATGTGGCATCCAATTTCATTTACAGCGGGCGGTATAAAAATATTCTAATTTGCAGCGCCGACGTGGCTTCGTGCGGGATCAACCCCAAGGAGCCCGAGTCCGCTTCATTGGTCGGAGATGCGGCGGCGGCGGTGGTCGTCACGCGGGCGGGCGCAGACGATTCGTCCATGATTCATCACGCGCATTTCAAAACGTATGGCGATGGCGCGTATCTTACTGCCATCATGGGCGGCGGCTCGCGCCTTCACCCGCGTTTCCCAAATCACAACCCCGAAGATGATCTGTTCCACATGGACGGTCCCGCTGTGTTGCGAATGGTGCGCGAGGTTGGTCATGAATTTCTGGAAGAACTGTACCCGGGGCTGTCGAAAAGCATGGTGGATGTGGATGTCGTTGTGCCGCATCAGGCGAGCAAGGTGGGGTTGATGATGTTGGAACGTTTCGGCTGGAAAGAGAATAAGATCATCCGAACTATCGAGACGCTTGGTAACTGCGTGGCGGCGTCTATCCCGGTCACGTTGTATCAAGGCGCGCGCGATGGGCGCATCCAGCGCGGGAACAAGATTCTGCTGGTCGGCACCGGCGCGGGATTGTCACTTGGCGGGATGGTGTTGACGTTTTAATTAACCGCGAAGCGCGCAAAGATTTTCAGAGTTTTCTTCGCGCCCTTGGCGTTCTTGGCGGTAAAGATCATGGCAAACATCCTCCTCACCGGCGGGCGCGCGCCCGTGACGCTTGATCTTGCCCGCGCATTCCATCGTGCAGGGCATAGCGTCTTCATGGCAGAATCCCTGCGCGGACATTTGAGTCAGCCGTCGACTGCGATCATGAAAGATTTTGTGACGCCCGCTCCACGTCAGGAGACCGAAGCGTTTTTATCGTCGCTGAAATGGATCATCGAAGAGAATCAAATCGAGTTGTTGATTCCCACGTGTGAAGAAATTTTCCATGTCGCAAAAGGGTTGGAGAATCTGCCGTGCCGTGTGTTCGCCGAGCCGCTTGATCGGCTCGACATTTTTCATAACAAATGGAAATTTGCGAACAGCGCGAGAGATCGCGGATTGCTCGTGCCTGAAACGATGTTGATCGAAAACGAGAGCGCGTTGCTGGATGCGTTCAGGCGTTGGGATGGATTGGCGCTAAAGCCCATCTATTCGCGCTTCGCCTCGCGGACGTTGATCCTGCCCGCGCTTCGTGAGGCGTTAGCCACGCTGTCATTTGACCGCGCGTGGATCGCCCAAGAATTTGTTCAGGGACAACAGTTTTGCAGTTATTCGGTCTGTCAGCAAGGGCGCGTCGTTGCGCATGCGGTTTACCCGGCAAAATTTACGGCTGGGCAGGGCGCGGCGATTGCGTTTCAAGCAGTAGAGCATGAAAAGATTTTCCATTGGGTGCAGGCTTTTGTAAATTACTTCAATGTGACAGGACAGATAGCGTTCGACTTCATCGAATCGCCCGATGGGGAGGTGTATGCGCTGGAATGCAACCCGCGCGCGACGAGCGGAGTGCATTTGTTGACATCGAATCCGCGTTTCGTTGAATCGTTTTTTCATTCGAACACGGGTTGTGTCAAGCCGGCATTAACTTCCCCGCGCATGTTGGGAACGGCAATGCTGGTCTACGGTTTGCCCATTGCCATCAAGCAGAAAAGGCTCGGCTTGTGGCTGAAGACTTTTTTGCATGGCAGTGATGTGATCTGGGACATTCGTGATCCCTTGCCGTTCTTCTTACAGTGGCAGAGTATCCTTGCTTATCTGGCTTTGGGGATGAAGCGGAAAATTTCCGCGCTGGAGGCATCCACATTTGACATCGAATGGAATGGGGAGTAGCGGCGGGGGGAAAGAATTGGTGGTAAGAATTCCCTGCCGTCGGTTTTCAATGAATTGGACTACAATGACCAAAGAGGCGCCATGCAGACTAATTCAGATGAACTTGAGATCATTCACAATCCAGCCGAAAATCGTTTCGAGACGTGGGTTGATGGAAAGTTGTCGAAGCTCGATTATATGGAAGATGGGAACACCATCGTGATGACGCACGTCGGCGTGCATCCCGAACTCCGCGGGCATGGCGTGGCTGGCAAATTGACCGAGGTCGCGCTGGAGTATGCGAGAGGGAAATCCCTGCGCGTGATCCCCATGTGTTCGTACGTTGCAACGTACATTCGACGGAATCCGCAGTTTGCCGAGTTGACAAAACAGCGAGCGTAATCGGGCTCCCGCATTATTTTGAAAACAAAAACGCGTTCTTTTCTACAAAGAACGCGTTTTTCGTTGTGGCGGGGAGGGCGGGATTCGAATAACATCCCCCCTGCGGGGACGCGCGACTGAAAAACAAAACACGCCCTTGCGGTTTCGCACGGAAAAAGTTTTTCAATACCGCAGGAGGCAAGTGAATCCCATCGGGAATAAAAAAAGCTGTCAGCTCATCACGCGCCAGCAACCGCTGCATCACGTTATCATGCCGGTGCATCATCGCCGGAACACCATTGCCCAGATGCGTACAAACCCGCGCCCCCGCCGCAATAGCCGCATCAATAGCCGCATCATCCGCATTCGTATGCCCCAGCGAAACAGCCACGCCATCCGC
>JAJTXU010000136.1 GCA_021462845.1 Anaerolineales bacterium | reverse complement strand
GGAGGATTTTATGACCGCCGATTGGGCGCGCCTGCCGCATGATCTGCTGGCGCGGGTGTCGAGCCGCATCGTCAACGAGGTGGAGGGAATCAACCGCGTGGTGTATGATATTACCAGCAAGCCGCCCGCGACGATCGAATGGGAGTAGCGATTTACGATTTCAGATTTACGATTGGCGATTGGCGATTGACGATTTTGGATTGACGATTGAGGAGGAGCGATGAGTTTTGATATTGGCGAGGTGTTGAGCCGCGCTGTGCAAATTACGTGGAAGCATAAATCGTTTTGGGGGTTGGTCGTGCTTCCGATGCTGGTCAACTTCATTGCGATGCCGCTGTATCTCCTCCCGTTTTTCTTTTGGGACGAAAACGGTTCCGGTCTGCCAGTGGTTTTGGAAAACCCAGTTTTCTTCGTGTTATTTCTCGCGTTTCATTTCGTTTTCTTTATAGCGACCTTCATTCTCATGATCTATGGCTATTCGGCGTTGACATTGGGCGTTGTGCGTGTGGAACGGGGCGAACAGAGAATCTCCTTCAAAGAATTATTGCAGGATGCGAAAACATACTTTCCGCGCATGTTGGGGGTCATGTTCCTGACCACTTTTGTCATCGGCACGGCGTTCTCCGCTATTTTTTTCGGGCTTACGCTTTTCGGCGTGGTCACGGCAGGGATCGGGTTCATCTGCATTCAGCCCATCTTCCTCCTGCTCTACCCGGTCATGATGATCGTATATGCGTTCATGGAACAGTCGCAAGCGGCAGTGGTCGCGGACGAGATGAAGGTGATGGACGCCATCTCTAAAGCGTGGGGTCTGACCAAGTCCAATTTTTGGCGGATCGCGCTGATTTCCATTGTGGTTTACTTTGGGGCTTCCGTTATATCCAGTATCGTTGTTATGCCTCTCATGATTCCATTCTTCTTTTTCCCTTTTCTCATTAGCGAGCCTTCGCAGATCGAAACGAGCATGAAATCATTCGGATGGATCATGCTGGCGTTCAGCGTGATCTTCTTGCCGGTGATGGCTTTCGTTCAGGGAGTTACAATCACTTTCATGAAATCCGCGTATATACTCGTGTACCTGCGTTTGACTCGTCCATCGAATTCACCGGTTCCGGTCGAAGCGACAGCATAAAAGGAGACACAATGAATAACTTCAATTTCGGCGAAGTCCTAACCCGCGCCTGGCAAATCATTTGGAAGCACAAGATCCTGTGGGTCTTTGGCATCCTCGCCGGTTGCGGACGAAGCGGAGGCAGTTTCAATTCCGGGGGCGGAGGCGGCGGTAACGGGGACGGGGGCGGTCAACCGCCTGAGATTCCTCCGCAAATGATGCGCTGGCTTCAAACCATTGAGCAAAATCTCACCACGATCATTATCGTTCTCGTCGCGCTGTTCTGCGTGATCTGGATCGTCACCGTCTTCCTCAGCGTCATCGGCAAGATCGGTTTGATCCGCGGCACGGCGCAAGCGGAAGGCGGCGCGGCATCGCTCGTCTTCGGCGAGTTGTTCAGCGGAAGCGTGCCGTACTTCTGGCGTATGTTTGGTCTCTCGCTGATATTAAGTTTGCCGGTTTTCGTCATTGTCATGGTCATCGCTGTAGTTATGATTGGCGGCTTGGCTACCAGCGGAGGCGATGAAACCGCGCTCGTCGCGATGATGGGAATGATCCCTATCATGATCGGCTGTTTCTGCCTCCTCATCCCGGTCATGTTCGTGCTGGGCATGGTCTTCCGTCAGGCAGAGAACGCGATTGTGCTCGAGGAAATGAACGTTCTTCCCGCCATCACGCGCGGTTGGGAAGTGTTCAAAGCGAACTTGGGACCGATCATCCTCATGGCGATCATCCTCGGCGTCATTGGATTCGTGGCAAGTTTTGTGATTGTCATCCCGATCTTCATCATCGTCTTCCCGGCGATGATCACCTTCATGGCGGGGCAAGGACAGAACCTAACGCCCCTATACATGATGGGCGCTTGTTTATGCCTCTTCATCCCCGTCGCCTGGCTGTTGCAGGGAATCATCACCGCCTACGCCGAATCCGCGTGGACGTTGACTTACATGCGGCTCACCAAACCGCAGGATAACGCGCCAATCATCGTTGAGGCAAATGCTTCGTAGACTTCTCGCGGTCTTCCTCAGTGGATGCCTGCTCGCCGCGCCTTCGGCATTCGCGTCCGCCCAAACCGCCGCGTATGCCGAGATCGTCAGCGTGGACGCGCAGAACTTCCCGCAAGTCTCCGCGCTGTTGGACGTGTTCAACGCGAACGGCGGATTCGAATCGAATCTCCAGCCATCCAACCTAACGGTGTACGAGGACGGTCAGCCGCGCCCGGTGGACACGTTGACCCAACTCGACGTCCCGATACAGATCGTGGTGGCGGTCAACCCCGCGCCCGCGCTGGATGTGCGCGACTCGAATGGGCAACCGCGCTTTGCCGGCGTGGTCAACGCGTTGGGCGCGTGGGCAAACGCGCAACCCGCCGATTCGCAAGACGACTTGAATCTTGTTTCGCTTTCCGGGTCGCTCATCACGCATGGCGCCGCGCAGGAATGGTTTGTCAGCCTAAGCTCGTTCAAGCCCGATTTCCGCAAGTCTGAACCGAACCTGCAGACCCTCTCGATCGCGCTGGATACCGCATCCCTGCCGGTGACACAGCCTGGCATGAAACGCGCCATCCTGTTCATTACTCCGCACCTCAACGATCCGAACATCGATAACACCATCGCCCCGCTCATCCAACGCGCCGTAGAGTTGAAGGCGCGCGTCTTCGTCTGGTTTGTAGACGCGCCAGAAGAGTTCGTCTCGCCGAGCGCGAACGCTTTCAAATCGCTCGCCTTGCAGACCAACGGCTCGTTCGCCGCGTTCTCCGGCGCTGAACCACTACCCGATCCAGCGATTTACTTCGCGCCGTTGCGGCAGATCTACGCGCTGACATATACCTCTGCCCTTAACACAGCCGGGACGCACACCCTCGGACTGAACGTCGATACCCCGCAGGAACAGATCACCGCGCCGGACACATCCTTCGAGGTGGATGTCCAGCCGCCCAACCCCATCTTCATCTCGCCGCCAACGCAGATCACGCGCCAGCCGCCCGCAGACGATCCCTACAACACCGAAATTCTCACCCCTGAGATTCAAACCATCAACATCGTCGTGGAATTTCCCGATGGGCACAAACGAGACCTGACGCGCACCACCTTCTACGTGGATGGCGTGATCGCTGCCGAAAATACCAAGCCCCCGTTCGACCGCTTCACCTGGGACCTGTCGGATTACAAAGAGAGCGCCCAACACACCATCGTCGTCGAAGCGGAAGATGCGCTTGGCTTGAAAAAATCGAGCATCGGCACCTCGGTCACGTTTACAGTGAAGCCGGCGCCTCGCGGAATACAGGTATTATTCGCGCGCTACAGTTCAACCATCATTCTCAGCGCAATCGCGCTGGCGGGCATCGCTCTGGTGGGGATCCTCCTGCGAAGCCGAAAGCCTCACACCCCCGCCGCGAAAGAACGGAAATCGAAACCGCGCTTCGAAGACCCGCTCACCCAACCGGTGGCGTCATTGACGGCGCCTCCTGCTTCGGCGACAAAGAAGGCTAAAACAGCCCCGCGCCGCACAAGTTGGCTTCCCTCTAAACCAGTGCGAGTGGCAGATGCGCCCGCCTACCTCATCCGCCTCGTGAACGGAGGCGAGCCTGCCAGCGTCGCGCCGATACCGGTCAACGAAAAAGAGATGACCTTCGGCACCGACCCGGTGCAATCTGTTCGCGTGCTGGACGATCCCTCGATTTCGCCGTTGCACGCCCGCATCAAACAGACCGATAACGGTGTTTTCACAATATACGACAACGGCTCGGTGGCGGGCACGTGGGTGAACTTCGACCCGGTCCCGCGCGAAGGACGCCGCCTCGTCCATGGCGATCGAATCCACTTTGGGGGGCTGGTCTATCGCTTCGACTTGAAGCAAGCCCCCCCGGCGTCTGAACCGAGGGTTATATCCAAAAAGTAGGGTAGGCTGACCTCATCCCTGCTGTATAATCAAATAACCTTATGATGAAACGCACCGCGCGCGCGCATTTGAACGTCGAAGCCCAGACCCATGCCGGCATGACCGGCAAGAACAACGAGGATCGCTACGCGGTGGCATCGTTCGTTCTGACCGGCAGTGAGCGGACGCCGGTCTTGTTCGCCGTGCTGGCAGATGGGATCGGCGGTCACCGGGCGGGCGAAGTAGCGGCGGAACTGGCGGTCAATCACATTGTGGATGTGGTGGCAAAAAGCGACGGGCATCAGATCCGCCGGACGCTCGAAGACGCGGTGGCAGATGCCAGCAACGCCATTGCCGCGCATTCCGCGTCGAACGATAATCTTAAGGGCATGGGGTCCACGTGCGCCACAGTATGGATCGCGGGAGACCGCCTGCACACAGCTTCGGTGGGCGATTCGCGTATTTACCTCCTGCGCGGCGGGAAAATTCAACAACTATCGGTGGACCATACCTGGATCCAAGAGGCGCTCGAGAAAAACATCATCACGCCCGAGGCGGCGCGCGAACACCCGAACGTGCACGTTATTCGCCGCTACCTCGGCTCGGCAGTGCCGCCCGAAGCGGACTTCCGCTTGAAACTCTCAAAAGAGGACAATGACGAGCAAGCGGAGGCGCACCAAGGGGTGAAACTTCAGCCCAATGACGTGGTTTTGTTGTGTAGTGACGGGCTAACCGACCTGGTCTGGAACGATGAGATTGTAGAAACCGTGAAATCGAAACCCAACCTGAAGGAAGGGGCGGGGGCATTGATCGCGCTCGCCAATTCGCGCGGCGGACACGATAACATCACTGTGGTGTTGATCTCGATCCCCGCCGATTACACCTCGAAGCAGGTCAAAAAGCAGGATTGGCTTTCATGGCTGATGGGAGAGTAAAACGATGACTGTTAAACATTCAAACGATGTCGAAGCGAAGAACGTGGCCGCGGGAAAAGACACGACCATTCAGGTGCTCATCTCCTCGCAGGAGGGACCGAACTTTGCCCTGCGGAAATTTTCCATGCAGAAAGGCGGAGGGATGCCGCGCCATACTAACATGGTGGAGCATGAGCAATACGTCCTGCGCGGTGAAGCAGATATCACCGTCGGCGACGAGTCGCATCATGTGAAAACAGGAGACGTGGTGTTCATCCCCGAAGGCATGATCCATTCGTATCAAAACACGGGGGAAGAACCGTTCGAATTCCTGTGTATTGTTCCTAATAAGGAAGATAAGATCGTGATTGTGGATGAGGGGTGTTGAACGAAAGAAGAAAGAGGAAAGAATCGCAGGCTACAACGCCTGTTTCGCAGGGACTCCCGCCTTGCGCGGATACTTCGCCGGCGTCGCGGCGACCTTGTCCACCAGTACGAGATAACGTTCATCCGGCACATCCGGCAATTTAACGGGGATCAATTCTCTCAGTTCTCCTCCCAATAATTTCATCGCCTTCTTCGCGGATTTGGCTTCGGCGTGCGCCGTTTCTCCTTTTTGCGCGAGCATCGTCCCGCCCACTTTCACCAGCGGCAACAGGTACTCGCCCAACGTGTTGAGGTTTGCCACCGCGCGCGCCACCGCCCAATCGTATGTTTCGCGGTGATTTTTGTTGTGCCCCAGATCTTCCGCGCGGGCTTGGATCACATTCACCCCATCTAAACCAAGCGTGCCGACGATGTGCTGGCAAAACATGGCTTTCTTGCCAATCGAATCAATGAGGGTCAATTTCAAATTGGGATACAGGATCTTCAGCGCAAGCCCCGGGAAACCCGCGCCGGTCCCCACGTCAATGAGCGAGGCGGGCGGGTTCGCATTCCACGCCAACACGCACGAGAACGAATCCAAAAAGTGTTTCGTGCGGATGGATTCCGAGTCGCGGATTGCGGTCAGGTTGAACTTCTGGTTCCACGCCAGCAATTCTTTTTCATACGTGATCAACGACATCACCTGCCTGCCGGTGATGTGAACGTTGAACAATTCTTGCGCCGCGCGGACGAGCTTTTCCATGAGAGAGATTATACCTGTTGAGAATCTTTCCTCTTTCTTCTTTCTTTGCGCTGAAGGAAAGAAGAAAGACCGCCGAGAACGACGGTCTTCTGAGTTTGTTATGTTGCGAGGTCGAATTTATTTTTTCTCTTCGGTCTTCACTTCCACAGCCGCTTTCGATTTGCTGAATCTGCGATACAGTTTGCGCCCGCCGAGGAACAGAAGATAAAGGGGGATGGCAACCAGAACAAGCGCGGGAAGCGTGTACAACACGAAGCGGATGAGGAACTGGATGAAACCTTGCGTGAAGTAGATCAAATCCTGAATGGCGTCGTTGGCTGTGCCTTCCAGTTTCCAGCCGCCGATCTCCACCGGTTGGACGGTTTCTTCGGCGATCAAGCGGACGCTGACTGCGGAGAGCGCAACCGACTCGTCGTAATATTTGATCTGCCCTTTCAGCATTTCGATCTCGCTTTGGATGCGTTGCAGTTCGGTGTAGACCGCCAGCACATCCTCGGTCTCATCGGCGGCGTCGAGGATCTCCAGCAGTTTCTTCTCGGCGGCTTGTTTGGCTTTGAGTTGCGATTGCAAATCCACGTAAATGTTGGTTACATCTTCGCCGGTACGATTCTCGTAATTGACCTCCACCGCGCCGTCTTTGATCGCTTTGAGCGCCTCGTCGAGTTTCTCCTGCGGTATGCGGATGGTGATCGAGGCTTCCGGCGCTTCCACGCTATTAGGTCCGTAATAAGTGGTGTACAAATTTGAGGAGACCACGAATCCGCCCATCTCTTTTGCCAACGCCTCGATCTCGCTCATACGCGTCTTGGGGTCGGCGACCACAATGGCAAGGTCCGCGTTCTGGATGACCATACGCTCTTGAGACTGGGCGATGAATGAGTTTTTCACCTCATCACTGAGCGGTTGCATTGGCGCGCTGGCAAATTCTTCGGGCACGCCGCCCCCGCCAGAACCGGGCAAAGCGTATGAAATCTCGCTATACGTCTGTCCGATGCGCGGGCCGAACAAATTCATCAACAGCGATCCAACGAGGACAAATGCGACCACTACCGACAAGATAATCAATACCGGGCGTTTCATGTTTTCTTCTCCTTGATAGAGCAAAGTGACTTCACTCTACAGACGAATCACCTCTTATAATGTTCCACTCCCACCCGCCACTTTCCACTTTCTAGTCTCCAGTCTCTGCCTGCAATTCTCTAATTCTCCAATTACTACTTACCACTTACTCACCCGCCACCCCTACCACCCCTCCACCAACCTCACCGCATGTTTCTCCGGCAGCTTCGCCTCGCGGATGCGCTTCTGCACCGCGGGAATATCATACTTCACGCGGCGCGGCTCCCATTTTTTTTCCTCAGTATCGTAAATGGCGTAGGCGGCGCGCGGGTCGCGGTCGCGGGGTTGCCCCACCGAACCGGGGTTCATGATCAGCCGCGGTTTGAGCGTCATCGCCTCATTCACCTTCAGCGATTCAAGCGTCACGCGCTCGTTTTCCGGGTGCAGGCGGAACATGCACTGCAAATGCGAATGACCCACCATGCACCACGGCGTGGTGAAATGCCCAAAGTTCAAGCGCGCCGAAAGCGCGTTCAAAATATATTCCCAGACCGAATCGCGCGGGCTTCCATGCACCAGGCTGGCGTCCCCTTTCACCGTCAGGTTCGACGGCAGTGAAAGCAGGAAGTCCATATTTTCCTTCGTCAATACTTTTTCGTGATACTCAAGCGCGCGCCGCGCGTCGCCGTTGAACGATTCAAGGGGAATCTTCCCGATCGCCGCCACATCATGGTTGCCGAGCAGGCAGGTAAGGTTGGGCAACCCTCGCACCTTCTCCACCACTTCGTTCGGGTCGGGACCATACCCCACCAAATCGCCGAGGCACCACGTTTCCTCCACGGCGCCGGCGTCAGCCAGCACCGTTTCGAGAGCGGTAAAATTCGCGTGAATATCCGAGATCACCAGGACGCGCATATCACCCCAGCAATTTCCCGATTCGTTCGATCATAATTTCAGCAACTTCCGTTTTGCTCATCAAAGCTAACGTTTCCTCACGTCCGTCTGCAAACAATAAAGTTATACGATTGGTTTCCACAGCAAACCCGGCGTCGCTTGCCGAAATATCGTTTGCCGCGATCATATCCAAGCCTTTGGATTTTAACTTATTTGACGCGTTTTCCAACAGGTCTCGAGACTCTGCCGCAAAGCCGACAACCGCCTTCGGGCGCGTCTTTCCGTCATTGCGGCTTGATACGGCTTTCAGGATGTCGTCCGTCGCTTCGAGTTCGATCTGCGGCGCGCCGCCTTCCTTTTTGATTTTGTCCTTTGCCGAAGTTTTCGGTCGAAAGTCTGCCACTGCCGCCGCCATGATGAGCGCGTCGCTCCCGGCGGATTCTTGTAGAACGGCATCGAGCATCTGCCGCGCCGTCTGCACCTGCATGACGCGCGCGCCGACGGGATGTATCAACGCGGTGGGCGCGGTAATCAAAGTGACTTGCGCGCCGGCATCCAATGCGGCTTGAGCTATGGCATAGCCTTGCTTGCCTGAGGAATGATTGGTGAGCACGCGCACCGGGTCAAGCGGTTCTTGTGTGCCGCCGGCGGTGACGATCACTTTCCGCTTGGCGAGCCAGCCGTCCCGTCCGAGAAGGAGGCGGATGTGTCCGATGAGTTCAGTCGTTTCGGCGAGTCGCCCTTTGCCGGTGAGTCCAGAGGCGAGGTGTCCCTCCGCCGGTTCGATGATATAGGCTCCGCGTTTGTTCAGCGTGTCGAGATTTTCCTGTGTTGCCGCGTGATCGTACATGCCGCCGTCCATCGCGGGCGCGAGGAGGAGCGGGCAATTCGACGCCAAGGCTGTGACCGTGAGAAGCGAATCCGCCTGACCGCGCGCGAGTTTGGCGAGCGTGTTCGCGGTGCAAGGGGCGATGACGAGCAGATCGGCATTGTGACCCAGACCGATATGCAACACGTGCGCTTCATCGCCCCACAGATCGGCGTCGGTGTAGGCGCGGCAACCGGTGACCGATTGGAAGGTGAGCGGCGTGACAAACTTTTGCGCGGAGTCGGTGAGGATCACATCCACGTGCGCGCCCGCTTGCGTGAGTTTGGATGCGAGGTCGGCGGCTTTGTAGGCGGCGATGGAACCGGTCACGCCGAGGAGGATGCGTTTGTTGGTTAAAACGGACATGGTTAGGATTATACATCCACGAAAAAAGCGACGCGGGGATGTGCATCGCTATTATCATGAATTATTCGCGGATTGGGCAAGCCTGCAATGGCTCATGGGTACGGCTAGGCGGTTGATTTTCCGATTCGCTATTTACTGAATGTGCCAACCAGTTCGCCTTGCGCGAGGATGTGACCTTCCATCGCCTTGAGCAATTCGCCTTTGTTTGCGCCCGGCAATAGACCCACCATTTCATCAAGCGCATAGAGTTTGAAGAAGTAGCGATGTGTTCCGCTCGGCGGGCATGGACCTCCGTAGCCGATATCACCCCACGAATTTTTACCGGTAAATGGTTTCCCCTGTCCTTCGGGAACATTCTTGCCGGTGACCGCCAGGTCTTCGGGTAAACCGCGCGCCTCGGCGGGAATGTTGTATAACACCCAATGCGCCCAGCCGCCGGGCGCGTCGGGGTCGTCCATGAGCAGGGCGAAGGATTGTGTGCCAGCAGGCGGTTCGCCCCACGCGAGCGCGGGTGAAATATCTCTGCCGTTGCACGAATATTTTGACGGGATCGAGCCGCCATTGGCAAACGCTTCGCTGGTGAGTGTGAGTTGGTTCGACACAACAGCCTCCGTTGACGACGCCGGGGAGGAACAAGCGGCGGTCAAAATCATAATCACGGATAATAGGGGGTAGCTCCGCATGATGACAAGTATATCTTCTTTGCCGTCCCTTTTTGAGAAACACCCCTGCTATGCCGACCCGGCCGTTTACAACTTCTTGATGAAGTGAACCAGGCGTCCCGCTTCGTAGTAGCCGGTCTTGTAGTGCGCTTGAATACTGATCTCATTCTCCAGCCAGGTATCAGACCCCATTTCGGCGCATCCTTTTTCGCGCGCCCAATCCTCGGCAGTTCGGATCATCTCGCGCCCCAGTTTCTGCCCACGGATGTTCTCATCGACAAACCACGCTTCGATATAGCCGACCGGGCTGGTCTCGCATCCTTCTGCCACATCGCGCAGGCGGGCTTCCACGAAGGCGACCAACCCCCCGTCGGCGCGCGAGGCGACAAAGACCGCCCGTTTCTCGTCATCCAGAATTTCATCCAGGTCCCAATCCAAATATTCGATGGGGGCTTCGGGCCACAGCAGTTGCCGCATTCTCAGCCATTCGGGTTTATCAGCCGCAATCGCGCGGCGAATCTCGTACGTCACGGGCTCACCATAGGGTCAAGAAAAATCGATGCGAGCCAGATTATAGTCAATATCCAAAGTCTGGCAATGATTTGCCCCATCATCGCAGAACCATCTTCAAGACGGTGATCGTTATCCGCGTTTCACAAAACATGACTTACGTAGATCGAAAACCTTTTGCCGCGAATTTCACTAATTCACGCGAATTTTTAAAAAATTAGCGGAAATTCGCGTAATTCGCGGCTTGGTATTGGGGTTTTGC
>JAJTXU010000135.1 GCA_021462845.1 Anaerolineales bacterium | reverse complement strand
CGTCTCGGCAGGAACATAAATGCTTTCAACGAATCCAAATCTGGATTATAGATCGGCGCATGAGGCAACCAGCACTCGAAGCGTGGGATGGTTTACAGAACAACAGATTACTGCTTGGACAAAAATTCCAACACGATACGATTAAATTCATCGGGCTTCTCAACAGGCACGGCGTGACGAGAATCCTCGATGACAACCAGTTTTGCATTTCCCAACGTAGGGATATACGCTTCTTTGGACGATACAGGCGTGTAATCGCTATCTGCGGCGACCACCAACACAGGCTTTTTGATAGTTTGAATCTTATCCGCCACACTCCACCCGATGATGGCGCGCATCGTATCCAGGTAGGCGCGGATGTCATTTTCTGCCCAACGCGCAACGAACATCTGGCGCAAATACTCCTGCCCCTCTTTGGGGAACAAGCGTTTACTCAACACCTCGCCCATCTTACGCATCCCCATCAAGCGGACAATTGCGAAACGCATGAACACCTGCCAGCGTTCTTTGAGCGTGCGAACGACAAGTTCAGGACCAGAATTAACGATCACCATGCTCGTGATCAGTTCTGGATGATCCACAGCGAGTTGAAATGCGATCATCCCGCCGAGCGAAATTCCCACAACATGGACAGATCCGACTCCCAGTGACCGAATTAATTCGGCGGTGTCCTTCGCAAACAGCGACATGCTGTACGGGCCCTTCGGCTTTTGCGATTGACCGTGTCCGCGCAGGTCGAAGGCGACTGTTCGGTAGTGTTTGGCGAAGGCGGGAATCTGCATCTCCCAATCGCGCGCGCTGGAGCCAAGTCCGTGAATGAGCAAAACCGTGTCCCCGCTTCCAGCAGTTTCAAAATATAGTTCGATGCTGTTGACCGTGGTCTTTGACATATTGACATCCTCTGAAATCGGAGATTGCGTCATTCGAAAACGCATTGATGTCAATTATAGCCATTAGCCTCACAACTGAGCGGAGGATTTTCTCCTTCAAAGTATCTAAACCCAACACATAACAAGGCATGTCACCCTGAGCGCCAGCGAAGGGTCTCTGAGATAATTGAGGAGATTCTTCGCTTCGCTCAGAATGACATGAATTAGGTTTTATCCTCGATAGTAGTCACTCTCTTCGCCTTATTTAGTTTGTACAAGCCGATTCCAAATAAGATAAATCCGAGAGGCGTTGTGATGAGATACAGAATCCAATTCGTTTGCCACTGTAAATTCAGGGACGCGGCAAGCGCATAAAAAGAAACGCCCGCAACAGGGATGCCCAACAGCGAGAAATATTTCCATGCGGACACGGGATTACTGAAACTCGTCAGCATCGAGCCGTCCGCTTCGGTCAAACGATTCCAACGCAATCCAAGGCATGCCAATCCCAACAAGATCGGCAAGATGATGATCGCAAGCGGGATAGCTGGCACGACGATAAACAAGAACATCAATGCGAACATTCCCACAATAGCGATGCTTATCCAGCGGTTCGGGCGGAACGATTCGGTGGAACTCCAGTCAGACAGCCAATACGCGGGGATGGCGAGAATGACTGCGGCAAAAGAAAATGCCGCAAATTCAAAGACGGAGGAAACTCCTCCATCGGGTTCGAGCCACCACATGATCGCCCACAAGCCGTAACAAAGCCCGATGGTTAGAGACAGTTTCAACGTCGAAAAAGGATTCGAGGCGTGGAGGGATTTTCGAATCGCGTACCATCCGATCCAGACCGTGATGAGAGCGTGCCATGCAAGCGCGGTAAACGAGATCGAGAGCGGCAGGGACTCGTACGTCGTCTGCACCACGATCCCTTCGCCAAGCCAGCCGAAAACCGCGCCCGCGAGGAACAAAGCCCAGATGTTGTTGACTTTGAAATACGAGACGATGAGGAGAAAGATGAACGCCATCAACGAATAAGCCAGCCAGGTGATCGTCCATTCGCCCAGCGAATCGCCAGGACGTTTGCGCGCCCAAAATAAAAGTTCGGAATAGAGGAAGAAAATGTAACCCGTAGACAGCGTCAATACAAAATTTTTGAAGGTTTTCATAGTACATATACAGGCTGTGATTCAAAAATGTTGCATGAAATTATAGGTAATCGTTCGCCACGTTTTCCTTGAATGTCTCGGTTCAACCCTCACGCTCTAGCGCCACAGGCAGGTGGAAATCTGGGAGGCTGTCTTTTGGCTGAAATCTTTGGAGTTTGTATTTCGATCTTCTCTAAAAAAAGAAAAGCTCCACGTCTTTTGATGGGCATGGAGCCTTACCCTTGACACTGCTGTTCATCGGTAGGTGGCGTCTAAACCGTTCAAAAGCTTATGCTGCAAGAAATTGCATAAAACTCGCGAAGATAAATAACCACACTCCAAGAATTGCCAAGAGGCGTCTTTCGCGATCGTTCCGCAATAGTGCGGCGATAGCATTTAAGTGCCATGTAATTGTCGCTAATGTATGTGCTACAGCAAAGTAACAAAAAATAATGCCGATAATAAAATACGATAAAACATTATAAACAAAATCAAGTGATTCTGACATAATCAATTGAATCGGATAAGCTGAATTGAAAAATAGTATTCCGTTTATAAAACAACTTCTGATAAATAGGATGCCTGGCAACCAAAGTAAGAATAAATTTAGTAAAGCAATCGGGAATGATTTCTCAACAGAATTTATCCAATCATAGGTGATTGGAGCTTTTTCATTACCTG
This sequence comes from Anaerolineales bacterium, assembly GCA_021462845.1. Taxonomy (GTDB): domain Bacteria; phylum Chloroflexota; class Anaerolineae; order Anaerolineales; family Villigracilaceae; genus Defluviilinea. Next base: position 7,994 of record JAJTXU010000135.1, on the reverse strand, counting down.
CCAAAAGAACTTTACTCTGTGGCCAGGTGAGCCAATAGAAAACCTTATTTACTATCTCAGGTATCCCGCGCTTAGTCGCTGCCAAAAAAATACCAAGTGTATGCTGGGCACTTTGCTTAGTAAATGCAAAAACCTTCCTTTGAATCGCAGATATATCATCAATCCCAAACAATTCGGGGCTCAAGAATAGAAAAGACAAAGCCTCAAGAAAAATTCCTATCTTTGTCATAATACTGTTTCCAATAAAATTTTTAAGTGAAAAGATTATTATCAAGCCAGACACTGCGTAAAGGATAATCCGCGTTTTATTATTAGAGGTGGTAGTTGGTGGAAGTATAAAGCCCAACTCTGTTTCGATCTCTAGGTTGGACTTTCTTTTCTTAGAACGTTTCATAGGATTATTGTCTTTGATAAAGCCACCTAACTATGTCTTAACCGTACTTTTCGCAACATAAGACGCCGCAGGGGTACTTAAAAAGCAGATTCTTTGTATATCATGCCATGTACAGATTATAACCCTCATTATTTAAAAAGGCTTTATCTTTACTCACACCCATTCGCCACATGTTCCTCGAACGTCTCGGCAAAATTGTGATACCCAGAACCGTCGCACTTCGCGCGGAAGAAATAGTACGGCGTCTCAGCGGGGAACGCGACCGCTTGCAGTGAATCTAGATCGGGATTGGAGATCGGCGCGGGCGGCAAACCTGTGTAGAGATACGTGTTGAACGGCGAGTCGAATTGCAAGTCGTTCAAACCCAGCGGATTCTTCCACCACGTCCCATTGGCGAAATCAAACCCTAACGCGTATTGAATCGTCGGGTCGGCATCAAGTTTCATGCTGATCTTCAAACGATTCAAGTACACCGAAGCGATCAACGGCTTCTCTTCATCTTTCACGGCTTCGCGCTCCACAATGGACGCGAGGGTCACGGCTTCATATACGGTGAGTCCTTGTCCCTCAAAGCCGTGAGTCAATTCGGAAGTCAGTCGAAGTGAAAAATTGCGGAGGAGTTCATCTATCAACTCCTTGACCGATATATTCCGCGAAAGGATATACGTGTCGGGGAACAAGAATCCCTCGACAGAGTTTGCATCAACAAGAAAATCGTAATCGTCACGCGGAGTCTGCGCGGCGGCGAGAAAATCGTCAGGTGAGATAGCCAAGCCCGAGGTCGGAATAGAGGCGGCGATCTCTTCCATCCGCCAGCCTGCAAGGATGGCGAACGTCGCTTCGGTGGCGCTCGCGTCTTGAATTTCGCGCGCAATGTCAATGGCAGACATCGCCGCGCTAAGTTTGTACTCGCCCGCCTGAATGGACGTGTCGAGTCCCGAATACACTAAATAATCACGGAACGATTCGGCGTCGCGGATCAACGCCGCGTCTTGCAGACTCGCCGCGATCGAATCCACCGATTGCCCCGATTCGATCTTGAAATTTCGTTCGCTTGCTTCATTGTTCAGCGGACGCGTGAGCAAACCGTCGTACCACAACAACCGCGCAGAATATTGCGCGCGCTGAAATATCGTCAACCACGGCGCGGGCGGACCGTAAATCCGCGCGGCTTCGGAGGGGATGGTGATGAGGACGACAAGGAGGCAGAGCAGAAAAAAGAGAATTAGGAGAATTGGGAGAATTTTTCGCATTTGATATATCCGCTGGTTGAGTAGTCCCGCGTGCAGTTCGCGGGACGTATCGAAACCAGCAAGTCGTAAATCAAATTTGTTACAAAAGTTTTTTACGCACTGGTGGTCTCGATACGCCCTTCGACTTCGCTACGCTTCGCTCAGGGCTACTCGACCACCGATTACTTTTGAGAATCAATATATGAACGCAATATCACCACCGCCGCCAGCGAATCATGATGCCCCGCGCGTTTCTTGCGCGAGACTCCCATCTCGATGACCGCCGCGCGCGCGTCTTGCGTGCTGAATGATTCGTCGAACAACTCAACAGGGATTCGAGTCTGCTCGCGCAACGCGTCGGCAAATTTCGCGGCTCGTCTCCCCGCGAGATTCGGCTTCCCTTCCTCGTCGAACGATTGACCGACGACGATCACGCCGACTTCGTTTTCAGCGGCAAGGTTCGCCACTTGCGCCGCATCGAGCAGACGCGACACATGCTCGATCACTTTGAACGGGCTGGCAATCGTCGTGGTCGGGTCGCTGAGCGCGAGACCGATCCGCTTTTCGCCATGGTCAACTGCTAGGATACGCATAAAACCTTTTCAAAACATTTTCACCGCGAAGGGCGCAAAGAACGCAAAGATTCTTATATTCTTTCTTCTTTCCTCTTTCAACTTCGCGACCTTCGCGTCTTCGCGGTAAAGAATCATTCAGTCACCACTTCGATCCGAAACGGCAGTAACGGAATCCACTTCCACCACGAGGGGAACATCGAGATCGCAGGTTCGCTTTCCCATGCAAACGAACTTTCCAAACGCGAACGCGCTTCGTCCACATTCACGCCGCGGATCAACGTTGTGATTTGCGCGGAGTCAACCGATTGCACGACCTGCCTTTCCGCGCGGATCTGCCAACGCGCCGACCCCGATTCGTCGAAGACGGGCAATCCAACCGAATCCATCGTCAACGCGGAGGCGGCGCGAAAGCCTGAAGGAAGAGAAGCGTCGAGGGCAAGCGAGGCAAGTTGGGTCAGGTCAGAAGCGGATGCGTAAAGAGCGGAATATTCCACTTGCATGGTCAACGTCAACGTGGTACCAGCCGCGCCCGCAGGCGGGTCAAATTCCTCCAGCAAAATTTGCGAAACAGAAATCGTTTTATCAAAAAGAATATCGCCCGAGGCAACGTCGTTCAAAAATTTTATGCGAGCGTCTTCATCGAGCGATTGCATCAACAACTCTTTCGCGCGCGCGCGATCGGCATCGCTCGCCTGCACAGACGATTGCTCGCGCCCGCCGCTGGTCGGCTCGGGGTTCGTGACCGAAAGCGAAAGCCCGAGCGCGCCGCGAATGACGATCAGTGAATCTTCGGGCAGGTTTCCGCTCGCGCCGCTTTCCACCGCCTCGACAGGAATTTCAAGTTCTTTGCCAACACCCGCCGCAATGATGCCGTCTTCAAGAGTCACAAATTGCGCGAGCGCATCGCCCGCCGACTCGACGATCGTGCCAGCGGGTATCGTCAGCGCGTTCGACGTGAGATTGCGAAACACAATAACGCCGGTCGCTTTTGATTGCGGCATAACGCCTTCGCCCGTCACCACCACCGTTTGCGCGCCGTCGAGAATGATCCGTTTTTCGCGCGCGGGAATATTACCCGTGACAAAAACCGACTCTGTTGTTTCGCTCGCAATTACAGGCAACACAATGCTTTGCGTTTCGATGATCGGTTTCAATTGGATTTGCGCGCGCGGGATGAACAACGCGACGATGGCAAACACAGACATCACGCCGACGATGAACGCGCCCAACCGCGTGGCAGGATGCGCGCGCCACGCCTCTTCCCGTATTTGAACCTGCTCCCGCTTCTCCCGCAGATTCTTCGCGGGCGGCTTTCGCGTCGTCAATCTCTTCGGCGGATTCTCAGCCCACGCCGCTCTTTGCGCCTCGCTGGTGGATTCAAAAACGGGAATCCCCAACTCAAGCGCGTCTGCGCGGACGCGGCGCACGCGCGTTACCAACCCCAACTGCGCGCCAAGCGATGAGGCGTGTCGTTGCAGGACTTTTAAGTCCACTTGCCGAAGCGCGATCTTCTCGAACTTGGGAGCCACCAGCAAAATGCGCGGCGTCTTCGCCCACGACATGCGGTCGCGGACGGAGATGAGGTCGTCGTGCGATTCGAGCGTGATGATCTTGGTCTTCATTGAGACGAATTATAACGTGAGCCGCACCGCTCGCGATCTTCACCAAGGAGTGTTTAACATCAAACACATTCCCTATACCATGTCACCCTGAGCGATAGCGAAGGGTCTCTGAGATTAGCGCCGAGATTCTTCGCCGCAAAGAACAAGAGCGCGGCTCAGAATGACATAGGGTTGTTTATTTTGTCTTCTATCTTAGACACTCCCATTCACCAGTGTTGGATCATGGAACGCAAAACCAAGTACAATATGCGCCGCTTTGAAATTCACATCATTGAACAGACTCGCGAGGGTCGGAGATTGGGAGAAAATTTGTTGAACGATTTGAAACACTTTCGCGCGCAAGCGATCATTTTCGACAAGGACGGCACGCTCATTGATTTTGACGCGATGTGGGGCGGCTGGGCGCTGTATCTGGCGGAACAGCTACATAAAGTCGGTGGCGTCAATGTGCGCGACGCTTTATGCGAAGCATTCGGTTACGATCAAACGTCGAAAAAAGTTCTCGCGCATGGTATGATGGCGGCTTCGCCGATGGGAAAGTTATATCAATTGACCGTCGAGGTAATGCGGGCGCAGGGATTATCCGCTGAACAGGCAGAACGGATCGTCGAAGAAGGCTGGTGCATCCCCGACCCTGTCATATCGGCAAAACAATTTACCGATACATGGACGTTGTTCAACAACCTGCATCAACAGAACATCAAGATCGGGATCGCCACATCCGACGACCGCGCGCCGACGCAGGCAATGATCGAAGCGTTCGACATTGAAGAGTTCATCACGACGATGGTCTGCTCAGACGACGGGATACCCTCCAAGCCCGCGCCCGATATGGTGACGACGATCTGCCAACGCATGAACATCGAACCGTCGAAGGTGATGGTGATCGGCGATACCACATCCGATTTGAAGATGGGACGTGCGGCGGGCGCGGGATTGGTCGTAGGCGTCCTGTCGGGCGTCTCTGCCGCAAAGGATTTGATCTCGTTTGCCGACGCGATCATTGACTCGGTGGACGATCTGCACGCGTATGTAGAGTCGCTGGCGGGAACCGAAAGACTCGATCCGCAAAACGGATTGAATCCCGATTTCGCTTTTTAGAGGTATCCACCAAAGACCCTGCGATTGAAGAAATCGTTAGGGTCTAAATTTTATTTTCAAAGGAAACGATCAATGGACATTCTGGACGAAACCCACATCACCTCTTCCATAGAAGAACACAGCGCGCAATTAGACGCCAGTCAATATACGCGCGAGGGCATTTTGAAGTATGAGAAGATCTACGGTCGCGCCTTCGTCAGCACGGGCGGACTGGACAGCACACGCGAGATCGTCAAAATGTTGAATCTGAAATCAGGAATGGAAGTGTTGGATGTGGGAAGCGGTCTCGGCGGTTCGGCGTTCCACATGGCTCAAGAATACGGAGCGCATGTTCACGGTCTGGATCTGTCGCATAACATGCTGTCGCTTGCCAATGAACGTTTGCAGGAATTGAATCTCGATTCGCGCGTGACCTTCGAATTTGGCGACATTCTCGAAAGCCGCTTCGACTCGAAATATGATGTGGCGTACAGCCGCGACGCATTCCTGCATATCCCTGAAAAGGCGAAATTATTCCAAACGCTCCACCACGCGCTCAAGCCGGGCGGATTATTATTCTGTACTGACTATTGCTGGGGCGCGGGCGATCACAGCGACGAGTTTCTCGCATACGTCGCCCAGCGCGGATACGACCTGCATACTGTCGGCGAGTACGGAAAACTCATCGAACAGGCTGGCTTCGGCGAAGTACAGGCGATGGACAAGACTCCTCTGTTTGGCGATTACCTCGAACTCGAATTGGCAAAACTGCCGGACGACGGCTCGCTCCCTGAGATCAGAAAATCATGGCAGGAAAAACTGGTCCGCAATCGCAGAGGCGAGCAAGGCTGGGGCTGGTTCATGGCGCGGCGGGGAAAATAACGAACGAACAAAAACAGAGACAGGCGCCGCGCCCGTCTCTGTGCTGTGGATTTTGCAAGACCTCTTTACTCACCTTACGCAGTTTTGCCGCGGAGTCGCAGAGACGCGGAGAAAAAACCTTTGTTCTTTCTCTGTGACTCTGCGTCTCTGTGGCTAGATCGCGTAACATCAGCTCTTTATTGAAGCACAAGCCAGATCAAGATACTTCCGCTTTCGGCAGGCGCGATGGTGATCGTCACGCCTTGCTGATCTTTCGCGTAATACAGCAGCGTCGTTTCGCCTTGTTCTTCAACCTGCTTTGCCCAACCCAGTGTCTGAAGTTGAGTCTCATAGAATGCAACCGCTTCTTCATTGGTCGCGGTGGCTTTATAACTATACAGACCTGTCACCTCTTCCCCTGCCGTTGCCTGCGGCATGATGGGGATTCCATTCCACTCCGTGAGAGGCGCGCCCTGCGGGTTGAAGATGTCGCCGAATGCAAGCACGGTTGGGTTGGCGATCAACGTTTCAAATGGAACGGCTTGAGTGGCAATGGCAACCACGTCTGAAGCGATGGCTTGCGCGGTATTCGCCGAATTTTTTACATCGTTGACCGGGTTGGAGATCAGCGAACAGGCGAGCAGGAAAACGAGAACCAGCGTAAACATTGAAACTTTAAATAGTCGTGACATTTGAACTCCTTTTGAGATAATCATAAACCTGATCCCTCTTCTATAAAGAGGGATGAATGTACTACACAACAAAGGGCAGACGGATCGGTCCGCCCCGCGCTTTACTTCAATTTTTCTTCGACGACACCCGCGACCTTACTCAACGCCGCTTGGATATCGCCCGTCAGACTCCCTTGCGCCATGTTGGGACGCCCCCCGCCTTTGCCGCCGACGCCGGTGATGAGATCGCCCGCTTTGAGTCCGCGTTTGACGAGATCCTCGGTCACTACCGCAATGACGGCTGACCCAGTTATCAGTAGAGCGACTCCGCCCTTCGGGTATTTCTCGCGGAACTTATCGGCAAGCATACGGAGCGTGTCCGCATTGGAATCGGGAATCTCTGCGGCAAGAACATGCGCGTCTTTCACAACTTGGAGATTGGAGACCAGAGACTGGAACGATGAAAGCGCGGCTTGCGCGCGAAGACTCGCAAGTTCCTTTTTTAACTCAGCGATCTCATTCTGCCCACTTTCCACTTTCTGAGGCACATCATCAACGGAAGACTTTAAAAGCGCCGCAGATTGCTTCAACGTCTTGAATCGTTTAGCGATCAACTCATACGCGCCGCGACCCGTGACCGCTTCGATGCGCCGCACATTCGCCGCGACAGAACCTTCGCTCACAATCAGGAACGCGCCGATGTCAGAAGTCCGCTCGAGGTGCGTGCCGCCGCAGAGTTCGTAAGAATACTTTGCGCTTGTTTGTTCGGCAGTTGAACTGCCGAGCGATTCTTTTTGATGTCCAGCAGTTGAACTGCTGGACAAACTTTCCATGATCGAAATCGTCCGCACAGTCTCGCCATACTTCTCGCCAAACAACGCCATCGCGCCTTCCTTCTTGGCATCCTCCAGCGACTTGGTTTCTTTTTGCACGGTCATGTCCGCCGCGACAGCATCGTTGACCATGCGCTCGATCCGTTCGAGTTGTTCGGAGGTCAACGCTTCGGGGTGATTGAAGTCAAAACGCAAACGATCGGGCGCGACAAGCGAACCTGCCTGCGTGGCTTGGTCGCTCAACACGGTATGCAGGGCTTTATGCAATAAGTGAGTCGCGGTGTGATTCCGCATGATGTCGTGGCGGCGGGTCATGCCCACTTCGGCGATGGCTTTGTCGCCCACTTTGGGTTGACCCGCAATCACCGTGCCAACGTGGACAATGACTCCCGCCGAAGCGCGGCGCATGGAGGTGACTTCAATCTCCCACGATCCGTCGGCAGTTGAACTGCCAATGGATCGAATATAGCCGGTATCATCCACCTGCCCGCCGGACTCAATGTAGAAACCCGTTTTCGGCAAAATCACTTGAACTTGATCGTCGAGTGACGCTGATTGTTTCGACTCACCATTGACAACCAACGCAAGTACCTCGCCCTCAACGCGCGGGCTGTTGTACGGATCATGCTCAACGCCGTTCGCGCCAAGTTTCTTTTTCGATTGCAGGTCTTTCAAAATCTCGGCAAAGAATTCCGCGTCTTCGCCGCCGAGTTTGCCCATGGCTTT
>JAJTXU010000134.1 GCA_021462845.1 Anaerolineales bacterium | reverse complement strand
GCCATGAGTGGCTGGATAATCAAGATATGGACACCGTCGTCAAACGGATTCGTGAGAAGCGCGAAGCCCGTAAGAAAACGAAATAACCAAAACGACTCGTCTCGTTCAAGGCGCGTCGTTTTTCATACTTCATACTTCATCCTTCATCCTTTATGGACAAACGCCCCCTCAAAGTCTTTCTCTGCCACGCCTCCGCGGACAAGCCGAAGGTACGGGAGTTGTACCGCACGCTGAAGCGGCGCGGCGTGCAACCGTGGCTGGACGCGGAGGATTTGATCCCTGGGCAGTGATGGCGTGTTGATGCTGCTGCTTTGCTATTCAAGTTCTATGTCTTGGCATTTTAAATTTGCTGATGACATAGGAGACTCAAATGCCCCAAATATTTAGAGTGACCATTATCATCACGTTCCTTCTTGTTGCCCCAATATTATTGGTAAGTCAACTAGTGCGTTATAGATTTGACTTAAGATTGACTATAGCGGCAATAATAGTTGTTATGGCAATGTTGTTTATGCTATTGCGTATTAGGATTGTACGTTCAAGATTTGGGAGTCAATATAATTTCGAAACAGTTTTCTTCATCCCTATTTCAATTATCATAATTAGAGCAATTGATTTAATGCTTCCAGAGTCCACAATAAGTAGCAGTGGTTTTATATCCGATTACATCCAATGGATCGGCGTTTTCTATGCAATCATGATACCAATGATTTTATTGCGATCTTGGGAGAATTTAAGGAGGCTTGATCTGATTTTTAGCGAAGAAGCAGATAGCGTACGATTGCTTTATGAAGTGTTGGGTTATCTGCCAAAAGAGAGCATTGAGCGCACTAAAAGATTCTTTGTACATTTGTATCGCTATGTTGATCATGTTGTCAGGGATTATCATCATGAATTGAACACATCTGAACCTAACGAAAAAACAAAACTTACAGGGGATAAACTTCTTCAGGATGTCAAGCAAGAGCTTCGAATGTTATCTAAAAATTCTAAGAAGAATGTATCTGATTTACAGCCTATGATCTCAGAAATGCTTAATAGGGCTGATAGAATCATGGAAGTTCGACGAAATCGTATCGCCATTGCAAATGATAGGATGTTTAAATCTTTGCAACTTATCGTGACAATTACTTCCATTGCGTTTTTAATACCACTCTATTTTCATGGTTTTAATACAGAGACGCCCTTTTTAGATAATATTCTTATTGTTTGCGGTACTCTTCTTGTGATTTTTATTTACCTAATCATAGAAGATTTCGATGGGCCTTTCGAGGGAATATGGCGAATTAATGACGATTCTTGGCGTCGGCTTCTTGACGAAATGGGGTCAACTTTGCGCAATACAGAAACAAAGCATCCAGATACGAGTCGGAAAGAAAAGACACGAAATATAAAACGGCACAAAATCAACCTAAAGTCCTGAGTAAACCGCAAAAGATGGATAATGGGTGACTCGCTCACTATCCATCTTCTATTAACCATCAGTTATAATCCCCTCACAATTTGGTCTTGATACGCCGCTCGCTATCGCTCACTGCTACTCGACCACCACAACTTACCAATTACCAATCTCAATCCTCTAATCCTCTAATCCTCTAATTCCCTACTCTCTTATGCCTTCCTCCTTCCAATCCCTCATCCTCACCCTCCAAGACTTCTGGGCAACGCACGGATGCCTCATCACCCAGCCTTACTACACCCAAGTCGGCGCAGGGACGATGAATCCCGCCACCTTCCTGCGCGTGCTCGGACCCGAACCGTGGAACGTGGCGTACGTCGAGCCGTCTGTTCGTCCCGATGATGGGCGATACGGCGAGAATCCGAATCGTTTTCAGAAGCACACGCAGTATCAAGTCATCCTCAAGCCCGATACGGGAAATCCGCAAGAGTTGTATCTCGAGTCGCTCAAGGCGCTCGGCATTGACCCGCGCCAGCACGACATCCGCTTTGTGGAGGACAACTGGGAACAGCCCGCCATCGCCGCGTGGGGTCTCGGCTGGGAGGTCTGGCTCGACGGGCAGGAGATCACGCAGTTCACCTACTTCCAGCAGATGGGCGGCGTCACGCTCAACCCCGTCTCGGTCGAGATCACCTACGGGCTCGAACGCATCCTCATCGCGCTCAATAATGCCAAAGCCATCTGGGACGAAGAGTGGGGCGCGGGCGTGACCTATGGCGAGATCATCCGCCGCGAGGAGTTCGAACATTCCAAATATTATTATGAAATCGCCGACATCGAACGCGCCCGCCAGATGTACGATCTCTTCTCCGCCGAAGCCGACGCCTGCCTCGCGCAGGGTCTGCTCGTCCCCGCGCACGATTACGTCCTCAAGTCCTCGCACACCTTCAATATCCTCGACGCCCGCGGCGCGATCTCTGTCGCGGAAAGGCAGGCGTTTTTTAGGAGAATGAGAGAATTAGCGCGGCGTGTGGCGGAGGGGTATGAGGAGCAACGTAAAGAACTAGAATATCCCTTACTCAAGACCATTGACCATAGACCATTGACCATTGCCAAACCATCGTCCATCGTCAATAGTCCATCGTCATTTATCTTGGAAATCGGCGTCGAAGAACTCCCCGCCTCCGATGTGGACTCCGCCCACGCGTATCTCGTAACTCGTATCCCGTCTCTCCTCGACGACCTTCATCTCGCGCACGGCGACATCCGCGTCTACACCACCCCGCGTCGACTCGTGATTGCGGCTGATTCAGTTTCCCCGACTCAGCCCGACCGTGAGGAGGTGGTCAAAGGTCCGCCCGCAGATAAAGCCTTTGTGGGACAAACTTCCAGTTTGTCCACCCCCGCCATTGCTGGACAAGCTGAAGGCTTGTCTTACACGCCCGCCGCGCAGGGCTTTGCCAAAAAGAACAATATCAACGTCGAAGACCTCCAAATCCGCGAACAGGATGGAGGCAAGTACGTCTTCGCCGTCGTCAAACAAAAGGGACGTCCCACTCCCGAAGTCTTGCAAGAAGCGTTGCCGAAATTGATCGCTGAAATCAAATTTGAGAAGTCCATGCGCTGGAATGACTCGGGCGTTTCGTTCTCGCGTCCGATCCGCTGGTATGTGGCATTGCTCGGCGACATGGTCATCCCGTTTGAATATGCTGGCGTTGTTTCAGGCAACATCTCGCGCGGACTTCGCCCATACGACTCGCCCGAAATCAAAATCCCATCAGCGGATAAATATTTTGACATCATCCGCGAAGCAGGAATTATTCTCGATAAAGAGGAACGCAAAGCCTCCATCATGAAGCAAGTCAATCAAGCCGCGTCGCTTGTCGGCGGGGAAGCCATCATCGAAGATGGTCTGCTCAGTGAAGTGGCAAATCTTGTAGAGATGCCGACAGCGGTAATGGGTGGTTTTGACAAGGAATATCTGTCATTGCCTAGAGATGTTCTCATCTCTGTAATGAAGAAACATCAGCGCTACTTCCCAGTCTCCAGTCTCCAGTCTCAGAATTTATTACCTCACTTTATTGCCATTAGAAACGGCGACGACCTCGGCATTGACATCGTCCGCCAGGGCAACGAACATGTTCTGAGCGCGCGCTTTGCGGATGCGAACTTCTTTGTCCGCGAAGACCTCAAACTCAAACTTGAAGACTATCGCCCAAAACTCGCCTCTCTCACATTCCACACCAAACTCGGCTCCATGCTCGATAAATCGGATCGAATCCTCCAACTCGGCGCGGAGATCGGCGCGCTGCTGGGGTATCAAGGCGATCTGAATACGATCAAGCATCTCGGACGCGCCGCCTATCTCTGCAAGGCAGACCTGGCTACGCAAATGGTCACCGAAATGACATCATTGCAGGGAATCATCGGCGGTGAATATGCTTTGCGGAGCGGCGAGGCTCCAGACGTGGCGCAAGCGATCGCCGAACAATATCAAACTGTGCCGCGTTCGAAGATTGGCTTGGCGGTTGCGCTTACCGACCGACTTGATTCACTCGTCGGGCTTTTTGCCGCAGGGCTTGCTCCTACTGGCGCGAAAGACCCGTTCGGTCTGCGCCGCGCCGCGATTGGAATTGTCCAGCCCCTCATTGAGCATAACCTTGACATTGACCTGGCGCTGGCGGTGAAGCGTTCGGCTGTAACACAGCCTATCGAGATCAATGAGGAAACGCAGGGAAATATTTTGGAATTCATCACTGGGCGTTTATCGGTCGTGTTGAAAGACAGCGGATACAAACACGATGTTGTCGAGGCGATTCTGGCGGAACAATCCGCCAACCCTGCCGCGTCCGCTCGGGCGGTGAAGCAACTTCAAGCGTGGGTGGGACGCGAGGATTGGTCATCCATATTGGATGGGTTTGCGCGTTGTGTCCGCATCACGCGCAATCAGCAGAAGACATTCAAGGTCAATGAGAAAGCCTTTGTCGAAAAAGAAGAAAAAGATCTGTTCGCCGCGATCCAAAAAACTGTCAATCGTCCACCGTCAACCGTTGATGAATTCCTCGAGTTCGTCGTCAAACTCGTCCCATCTATCAACGCGTTCTTTGACAAAGTGTTGGTGATGGCGGAGGATAAGAAATTGCAAGAGAACCGCCTCGGCTTGTTGCAACAAATTGCCGCATTGTCAAAAGGTATCGCTGATTTGAGCAAACTCGAAGGGTTCTAACCTTCATTTACTTCTGCCGTGTAGTTGGCGTTCTCTTACGCCAACGGGGACGTTAGAGAACGTCCCCTACACGTATGATATTTTTGAGAACTGTATAAATTAGGGATGATTAAGAGTTTTACCTAATCGGACATTGTTGGGTATAATCCCGTCATCGTCAAACGGGGATGCAACCAGCCAATTCGCGCATCGTTCTCTTCATCAATGCAACGATTTTGAAAAGGAGAAAACTATGTCCAAGTCAAAAGTTCGAATCGCTGTTTCCCTGTTGATCGGTATTGTGGTCGTTCTAGCGGTGTTTGCCACTGTGCAAGCGGCGGCGTCGCAAGCCAGCCTGAGTGGTGAGCGAGCAGTGACCACCGCAGGCTTGTTGCTCGATACAAGCCATGTTCGGAGCGCAGGCTTCACGGGTCAACAAAACCTCAATTCATATAATGAAGATTTGTATAAAAATGAAGGCGGAGGCTGTGACCACGATAGCCCAGACGATTAATGCTCAGTGAACATCAAGAATTACAGCAAGGGCAGATAAACATCTGCCCTTCTTCTTTTAATGTGTCAAACCCTCGATTGCGTCTATAATTCAGCCACTGTTCACTACTCACTGATAACCGATAACTGTTTACTGAACTCCATGTCCACCATTGATGAAATCAAATCCAAAATAGACATCGTTGACCTCGTCTCGGAGGCGGGAGTCAAACTGCGCCACGCGGGGAAGAACTATACGGGGTTCTGCCCGTTTCACGATAACAAACATTCGCCCGCGTTCGTCGTCTGGCCCGAGACGGGGACGTGGCGATGCTTCGGTCAATGCAACGAGGGCGGCGACATCTTCAAGTTCGTGATGAAGCGCGAAGGGTTGGATTTCAAAGAGGCTCTGCAAAAACTCGCCGCGCGCGCGGGCGTGGAATTAAAAGACCTGCGGCAGCGCGAAACGCCTGAACAAAAGGAAGCCTACGAAAACCTCCGCAAGTTGCTGGAGGACGCGGTTATTTATTATCGCAGTCAGTTGTTTGCCAATAACAACATTCTCGATTATCTGCGTCAAGCTCGCGGACTGAACGACTCAACCATCGAAACTTTCGGTTTGGGATACGCGCCCGCGGGCTACGACAACCTCCTCAACCATTTCACCCAACGCGGCTACACCGAACAGGACTTAATTGATTCGGGTATGCTCTCTGTCCGCGAAGACGATCCTTCACGCAATACGCAGTACGCAACACGCAGTTTCGACCGCTTCCGCAACCGCATCATGATTCCCATCCGCGACGAGCAGGGACGCATGGCGGGATTCGGCGCGCGCATCGTGGACCCGAATGATGTGCCGAAATTTTTGAACTCTCCCGAAACGCCGATCTTCTCGAAGGGACGCCTGCTCTATGGTCTCGACCGCGCGCGCAAACCGATTCGGACTGCCGATCAAGCGGTCATTGTGGAAGGCTATCTCGATGTCATCGCCTTGCATCAGGCGGGATACGAAAATGTCGTCTCGCCGATGGGCACCGCGCTCACTGAAGATCAGTTGCGATTGCTCAAACGACTTACTCGTCAGATTGTATTAGCCTTGGATCCAGATACAGCGGGCAAAGTTGCAGTTTTACGTGGGCTTGAAACAGCGCGTCAGTCTATTAGTGATAAGGTTCCGTTATTTAACCGCGAAGAAACAGGTGAACGAGGAGTAGGGGCGCCGCAGTTATTGAAATTTTCGGATCAATTACAAGTTGATATCAAGGTTGTTGCATTACCCGATGATCTTGATCCTGATGAGTTGATTCAACGTGATAAAGAAGAATGGTCTAGATTAATCGATTCCGCAGAATCTATTGTGCTGCATACAATGAAAAGTGTAATATCAAAGTATGATTTGGATAACCCAAGAGATAAGGCAAAAGTCGTCGAAGAATTAATGCCTTTTATTTCTAACGTCTCAAATCCTGTGGAGCGAGACGACTATAGACAAAGGCTGGCGCGGATGTTGAGGGTGGATGAACGCTCGCTATTGGCGACCCAAACCCAAAGTCCGCGAGTGAGGCGACCGCGACAGGTTGAGAAGACTGAAGTACGTGAATCCGTATCGCCTGTCGCGGTGTCGGTTTCATCCAGTAAGGCGGTTGAAGAATATGTCATCGGCGTGTTGTTCAGAAAACCCGAGTTGTTGTATCGGCTGGATCGGTCGTTGCAGGAGTTCGGCTTGATCGCGTTGACCGCGCAGGATTTTGAATATACCGATAATCAATTGTTGTTCGGGTTGATCCGCGAGTCGGTGGAGCAGGATAAAACGGAGCATCACGATTTTGTGGTAGAGGCGTTGCCCGAGTCGTTGCAGGCGCGTTCGCGCGAGTTGGTGAAAGAGGCGGAAAGGCAAAAACAGTTGGATGAAAAGTTGCTGGAGGAATTATTGCGCGGCGTGATCAAGTTGCGGCGCGTGGCGGCGGGGGAGAACATCAATCAGTTGCGGTTTTTGCAGGAGGAGGCGCATGAGAGCGGAGACGCGCGCGCATCGTCGTATCAGGATCTAGTGTTACAGCATACGCGGTTGTTGCGCGATCTGGATCAGGCGCACCGAAAAATGGCTGTAAAAAGGCTGGAATAAAAATCAATTTTCACCGCTAAGAGCGCGAAGGGCGCAAAGATTTAAAGGTTTTTCTTAGCGGACTTTGCGAGCTTCGCGGTTCAAATAAAACAAGCGTAACAATCCATGTGAGATGGCGTCTGGTTAACGGGACTATGGCAGAACACAAACGGACCGTATCGAACAATTCTCAAAAAAATGATCGAACACCGCGCGACGCGGAATTTTCCGATTCGTCCCTGCCTGTGGATGTGGACGCCATGCTGAACGAACTGCCCGAACTGGCGCGCGATGATGCTCCGGACCCCGATGCCAGCGCGTTGTCACAACAAGAAGAGTTGCTTGAGGATGAGCCGCTCGATCTAAAAGACCCCGCGCTCGCCGCCGAATTAACCGACGACCCTGTGCGTTTGTATTTGCGCGAGATCGGTCAGGTCAAATTGCTCGACGCCAACAGAGAGTTCCATCTGGCGACGATCATCGAGGCGAATCGACTTGTCGTATCGTTGGGGCGGCATCCGCTCCGCAAAGGTCTCTCGACCGAGTGCGCCATCTATCACGCGCTCATCGCCGAAATGCTCACCTCGTGGGAGCGCCTGCTGGAAGACACCGCGCGGCTCAACAGCGCGGCGCCGAATCTCATCTACATCCTCGACGAAGCGAAAGAGTTGTCTGCCTCCTCCGAATCGAAAGAACCTTCCTACCTGAGAAATTATTTGGATAATGGGATGTGGGGGATGGACGAACTCTGGAACAGCATCGCTCGACAAGCCTACTCGGTCTTTCTCAGCCTCTATCTGCTTCCGCCAGCGTATGCCGACTGGCTCCTCAAGCATTTCCACTCTCACCACAACTTCCCCAACCAGCGGACTCTGTTCGACCACCTGCCAACCGACGACATCCTCCGCCAAGAAATGGACTCGGCTCAAGCCCGCGCGGCGGATGCGAATCAAACGTTGATCCGCGCGAACTTGCGGCTTGTGGTCAGCGTGGCAAAACGATACTTGAATCGCGGCATTAACTTCCAAGATTTGATCCAGGAGGGCAGTTTGGGGTTGATGCGCGCCGTCAACAAATTCGATCCGCGCCGCGGATTCAAATTCAGCACCTACGCCACCTGGTGGATTCGACAATCCATCAACCGTTCCATCGCCGAGCAAGCGCGGACGATCCGTATCCCTGTGCATTTGTTTGAAGCCATCAGCCGCGTGATGCGCGTGCAGAGGACTCTGACGCAGCAACTTGGACGCGCGCCAACCACCGAAGAAGTCGCCATCGAAGTGGGCTATCTCCCCGCGGTGGATGTGGAAGCGATCCTTCGCGCGCATTCAGAGGAACAACCGCTGGATGCCGCTCTGCAACACAGGCTGGACTCTGCCATGCAAAAGGTGGACCGCGTGCTTCGCTCCGCCGAGGAGCCCATCTCGATTGACGGTCCCATCGGCGACGAGGACTCCAGTTCGCTGGGCGACTTCATCGAAGACGAAGACGCGCCCTCGCCGTTGGATTCCGCCACGCGTGAAATGCTCCGCGCGCAAGTCCGCAACGCGCTCAATCTACTGTCCGACCGTGAACGCGAAGTATTGGAATTGAGATTCGGATTGAAAGATGGGAAAGATCACACGCTCGAAGAGGTGAGCGTCTTTTTCGATGTCACCCGCGAACGCATCCGCCAAATCGAAGCGAAGGCGCTGAGGAAGTTGCGGCACCCCTCGAGGAGCAGGCAGTTGCGGGATTATTTGGGGTGACGAAACTCGAGAATTGCCTTGGGAGTGTCAGAGATTTTGAGGAAGCCGCGCATAATTAAATGGATAGCAATCCTTCGATTCACAAGAATCCATCTAGATTGGCTCTCCGGGTAGTATGTCAAGAGTTGTGTAAAAGTTGAGGGGAGGGTGGTAACCTTTTCGGGGATGGCGATCCTTCTGAATTTCAAACCGCGCAATGAGATCTGTTGGTTCGTATTTGATTGTTGAGGAGTATAAAGTGACAAAGCAAATTGTCTTGACTGGCGGATCTTCCGGGATTGGGCTGGAGCTATTGAAACTTCTTTTGGAAAACGAACATCGGATTGCCGTTGTCGCGCGAAGTCGGGATCGCTCCGATGAACTTCAAAACAACTTTCGTTCCAATGGACTTGAGGTCTTTATCGCCGATCTCAGCGTTCAAGCAGAGGTCGTCCACGTTGCCAGGATGATTCGGGAGAAGTTTGGCAGGGTGGATATTCTATTCAACAACGCCGGGGTCATGCTGGAAAAAATCATTCGGTCCCAACAAGGCAACGAAATGCACTATGAAGTCAACACACTTTCTCCGTACCTGTTGACGCTGAGTTTGAAATCAGCCCTCATGCAATCAGCCGATCCGCTCGTCGTGAATACCGCAACGGATGGGTTGCATCAGATTCCCAACGTAAACGTTGGCGAACTCCTCCACCCAAAAAGCAACCAAGCCCCGTTGGGCATGTACTTGTACTCGAAACTTTCCCTCGCGCTCTTAATGAAACACTATTCGGAAGAGCTCAATAGAGATCGAATACGAGTGATAAACGCCTCTCCCAGCGGTAATAAGACAAAGATGTCCATGGGCAAAGGCATGCCGATCTGGATGAAACCTCTTGTGACCTTATTCTACAAACACCCTCAGCATGGAGCCACACTACTGTACAGCGCGGCTTTTGGCGAGGAACATCTTGGAAAAACCCAGATGTACTTGCAGAACAATAAAGTGAAAGAAATTCGATCTTCAATCAACGATGAGCAAGCGTCGGATTTGCTGAGCGGGTTGAAAGTTGACGCCGCTACTTGAAATAATGAATGGCTATCGAATAGGAATATCTCCATGACACAACACTATGCGCTGAGCGCCCGCGAACAGGAAGTAGCGAACCTTCTGCTAAAGGGGAAAAGCAACAAGTTGATCGCGTCCGCGCTGGGGATCTCCGACCGTACGGTTGAGTTCCACTTGAAAAATATCTTTGCCAAACTCCAAGTCAATTCAAGAACCGAGGCGATCTTAAAACTAGGGATTTCCACAGTTGCGGGGAGGGATGAACTGCCTGAAAATGGCGACAGCCCTCGGGCTATATCTTTGAGAGAAGCCGTCTCTAGAATTGGCAAGGAGTTAAAAATGGAAAATTTGGTTAATGACCGCGCAGAAGCGGACCCGTCGACATTTTTCGGAGCGATTCGCGTATGCCTCACAAAATACGCGGATTTCAACGGGCAATCTGCGCGGGCTGAGTTTTGGTGGTTTGCGCTGTTCGTCACGCTGGTCACCGCGGCGTTGGGGCACCTGAGTCAAGAGTTCGCGAGCATATTCTCTGTTGCCATGCTCTTGCCCTTTTTGGCGGCGGGCGCGCGCCGCTTGCGTGACATCGGCAAGAGCGCGTGGTGGTTGTTAATCCTCCTCGTCCCTGTGGGCGGTCTTGTGGCACTGTCATTCATGTGGGCGCTGCCGACAATCCCTGACCCAGTCTCGGCATAAAGTATGAAATGAACTATCACG
>JAJTXU010000133.1 GCA_021462845.1 Anaerolineales bacterium | reverse complement strand
TAGGGCTTGAAGGTGATTTGTTTGTGTCTCATACCCCCATTGTATTAAACTTTTCCCATCTTGAGGAGGGCTGCCTTTCCCCTTTTTAGACAGCCCCACTCTGTTCGCTAATCACTGATTATTTTTTCACTTCCTATGTATACGCCATCTCTGGCACGCGCCGCTTCTTCATCTTCTTCAACAACTTCGCGGCGATCATGTTGTCGCGGCGGTTCTGCGCGGAGCGGATGATCAACTTCATGAACTTGTGATGGTTGTACGTTTTATCGTTCATCAGCGAGAAATCGGCTGAACCGGGTTCCTCGGGCAAATAGAAGATGCCACAGTTCGGATTGATCTCGAGCATATACAGCGTGCCGTCCGCCGCCATGCGATAATCGCAGCGAGCGTAACCGTTTCCATTCATGGCTTTGAAGAGGCGCGCAGTTTGTTCGCGCAACGTTTTTTCGATGCGCTTATCGGTTACCGCCGCCACTGACATTTTTTCGTAATCGACCCATTTCATATCGTAATGCTTGAACGTCTCGCCGTCGGGGAACATAAATTCCACAGGTTTGAAGGTGATCGGGGTATTCGGGTCATCGGGATTTTCCGCGACGAGACAAGTGAACTCACGCCCTTCGATGAATTCTTCGAGTAACGCGCGACCGAACTGCTCGATCTCGCGTCCGGTCTGGACCTTGAGCTGGTCCACGTTCTCACAGCGCGACTCGCGCGTGATGCCGACGCTCGCGTATCCGTGAGGCGGCTTCACCAACACCGGGAAGCGCAATCGCTTTGCCACGCGTTCCACATCTTCGACTCGATCCACCATCACCCAATTCGGCGCGGGCACATTCGATTTTTTAGCGTAGGCTTTCATCTCCTGCCGGGAGGGATCGAAAAATTTTGAATCCGCGCCGGTGAATGCCACGCCGAGTTTTTCCATCAACGTAACGAGGCCGATTCCCGAGAGCGGATCGTCGGGCGTGCCGTCTACGAGATTCACAAACACATCCACGCCTTCATCCATCAATTCGCGGATCTGTTTTTCAACACCTTTGGGGTGCATCGGATGATGTTTCCATTTGAATCCATTCATGTGAGGGGATGGATCATATGGCTTATCGTTCGGATCATCCGGCAGGCTTGATAACACACAGAGATACATGTCGAGTCCTTTTCCTTTTGCGGACGATCAAGATGATTATCTTTATTGCTGGCGTTATCTTGATCGCGTTATAAGTTTCATCATCGTTTGTTGATTCATTGACGATCAACATAAATTTAATTTATTGAATCGTGTAATGATGAACTATAACAATGTAGATTGTATATCTATACTTCGATTTATGTAAAGGGTTATGAAGCATGAAATTGTTTAAAATATTGTAAGTATTTTATGTTGTTGCAACATAAAATACATTGATAAATAAAAAGAAATGATGTAACATTCAAGTCCGACAAGAAGAATTCATAATTGGATGACAATCGTCACGCAATGTGCGTGACGATTTTGTTTTGTATAACGATATGCTTATTGCAAAACTGCAAAAGGTATTTTTTGTAACTTGATCAATGATCGTTCAATATTTTCTTTACCGCGTCAATTGCCATCATTTATTCTCCGACTCTTTTTGACATCAATATATCAGGCTTGCCTCTTCCGTTCGCGTCGGGCATCACGCCTGTGATCGCATATCCCATCTTTTGATAGAACTCGAATGGATGTCTTTTGAAGTTTTTGATGTTCTTCACCTTCTCCCAAAGATTTTCATAGAGATCAACATTGGACAGCGATGTCATATTGTCTTCATCGTCCGAGCCAAGCGTGATGGTCAACCCGCCTCGCTCGCGGACTTGCGACTCGAAGTCTTCGACCAACGCCCTGCCTATGCCTTTACCTTGTTGCGAGGGCTGAACCGCCAGCGGATGCAATTCCCACACGTGACCGTCATATTGCGGAATACCGCCGATGAAGCCGAGCAAGTTCCCGTCATCGTCCACTGCCGCGCGGCAGATCTTTCCTTCTTCAAATAATTCATTGGCTTCTTCTAAACCATCTTCGAGGGTGCGCCAGGCATCGGGCCAATGTTCGCGGAAGGCGTCCACAAGCAATTGAGCGGCTTGATGAAGAAACTTTTGATCGCTGAGTTGGGGAGTGATGATCCTCATGATGTTCGGAATAACCTTGAATGGTTAACACGTAGTGACGACTTTTGCAGATTAACAATTAAACCGAGTAAACGGAAATTACCCAAAGACCCCGAAGGGGTCAAATGATTATGGAATTGAAAGTGTATTCCATTGAACCCCGAAGGGGTGTCAGAAGTGGCAAATTTATGCCATCTGTCGCCATGGCGCCACGCGACGCCTTCGGGATTTGAAAACCCGTTTGCCATTTTAGAATACTGTCATCTGTCGCCACGGCGCCACGCGACGCCTTCGGGATTGGCGCTATGACAATAATCTCATATCGGGTTTATTGCTAGATTTATTGGTGTCATCGTGTTGCGGCTAAAAGAGCGACTGACCCACAGGGCGCTTCGCGGAGTCGCTACTACGCTCAACAGATTTTTCTACTTCCAGAACTGCGGAAGATATTCTTTGTAACTCGTCAGATAATCGTCAAGTATTTTTCTCGCCGTATCAATATCTGAAATGACGGGGTCGAGCAGAAGACATTGCAACGCTTTTTCGCGGTTGCCCTCCACAACCGAGTCAACACACAATTGCGCGACGGTGATCTCGCGGCGGCATAATTCTGCTATGGGTTCGGGTAACTCGCCGACGTGGACGGGATGAATCCCCGCGCCGTCTACTTGCACGGGCGTTTCAACAGATGCGCCCAACGGCAGATTGGCAATTTGCCCGACGTTTGGAAGATTTGCGGCGAGGTGATAGTGAGTCCCTGCGCCTGCTACGTTCTCGATCATTTCCAATGCGCCTTCGCTGTCGGTATCCTGCAGACCTTCGATGGTGGCACCACCGTTTGCCATTTCATTTAAACGATTCAGTTGAAAGCCTCGGACTGCTTCGAACAATTCCCAATCGTAGAGGCGGATGTTATATCGTTCCCAGGGCTTGGTTTGCGAGTCGCTCATCCATGGGAGATATTCGCACAGGTGCGTATCGCCGGGGACGGGGAACAAGCCGAAGGTTGAGAAAATGTCGCGGGTGAGCGGCTCAAACATCCCGTCGAGTTGAAAGAAGCGTTGCTTGAAGAGCGGATATAGATCCTCACCTGTGCGTTTGTCATGAATGGAGAGAATCCACGTGAAGTGATTTAATCCCGCCGCGCGGATGTCAATGAGAGGGACGATCTGTTCGCGCACGCGTTGCTGAAGCGGATGTTGATCCACCGCCGCGTGGACGCCCGTGAGCCCATCGGGGACTTCGATGCCGAGGTCTTTCGCCAACGCGACGCCGACCATCACATAGCCCGCATAAATTTGATGACACAAGCCAACACTTTTTATTTTGCTGTGACGATTGACCACATCGCAAATGCGGATCATCGGATTGGTGAAGTTGACGAACCACGCGTCGGGGCAAGCCTGCTCCATGTCGTGCGCGATCTGCATGATGGGACCGATGTTGCGCGCGGCGTGCGCGAAGCCGCCAGGTCCGCCGTTTTCGGCGTACGGTTGGCGCACGCCGTATTGGATGGGGATTTCAAAATCTCTCTGCCATAAATTTTCGCGCGCGCCCACTTCGATGGCGTTGACGACAAAGTTCGACCCGTTCAGCGCATCCAAATGATTCGTGTGCGCGGTGATGGTGAAGTGCGAATCCCATTCGCGGTTGAGGCGGTTTGCGAGTCGTTGAACGATGTCGAGCGTGTCGGCGTTGCGATCCACGAGCGCGAGCGTGGAGCCTTTGAGTCGTTGCGAGCGCATGATGGCGGAGAGCGTATTCTCGCCGAACGATGCCGAGCCTGCGCCGATGACGGTGATCTTGGTGGGGAGGGTCATTTTGATTCCTTCGTTGCTATTTTGGAATTGAATTTGGACAGTATACACCTTCGGTGGAAGAATAAAAGAAGAACGCCCTGACGGATTTCTCGCTGCCAGAGCGTTTATTCCGAGTAACTATGATTGCCTGACGGCGTAGTGGCGACTTCAGTCGCTTTTACGCCGCAAAACAAACGACTAAAGTCGTTACTACGGTAAACTAATTTGTGTTACTCTGAATAGGTAAAACAAAAGTGTTGCCTCATTGCAAACATGGATCATATTGCTGTGAGAGGGGATTGTGTCGCCACGGCGCCACGCGACGCTTGGGGCTACAACTTCGCAATCACATCCTTGCAACCGTTACAACTCCGAAGGAGTGAAACGATTATAGAATTGCACAAAATAGACAAACCAACCCCGAAGGGGTGTCATGGTTTTGTAAGAGTTCTATATCATCCCTTCGGGATTTGATGATGTTTCGTGCCATGTTCTATAATTCTGCCATCCCTTCGGGATTGAGGGCGCATAAGGCGGGTTATTTACTCATACCTCAACGCTTCCACCACGTTCATCTTTGATGCCTGGCGGGCGGGGATAAAGGCGGCGAATACGCCGAACAGCAAGCCAATGGCGATGCCGATCAAGATGCCTGACGTGGGGAAGACGAATCCCAACGGGAAGATGGATTCCATCGCAATGACGATCACATAGCCGAGATAGAGTCCGCCTAGGATGCCGAAGGCTGTGCCGATGGCTGAAAGTAACAAGGCTTCGCTGACGATCATCGCGCGGATCTGCTTGCGTGTGCCGCCGACCGCGCGGATCATGCCGATCTCGCGCGTCCGTTCGATCACGCCGATGGTCAGCGTGTTGATCATGGCGATCAGGGATGGGATCGCGAGCGTGAAGAACAAGACGTACAGCGAGGCGAACGTCGCGTCCATTTGCGATTTCATTGTGTTGTAATATTCCACGCCGGAGATCACTTTGAAGGTGGGGTATTTTGCGGATACTGCCCGAATGGCGGCGTCGGCGGCTTGACGGTCGGCGTCCTTTTTCAAATTGAGCTGGATGAAGACGTCGTCTTGCACGCCGAAATCTTGTTTCATGTTGTTGTGCGAGATGTAGCCCGTAGTCACTTTGGCGTTCAACATGTCGGTCGCCACGGCGACGATGCGATATTCAAATGTGCCGCTGGGCGTGACGATCTCAATAGTATCGCCGACGTTTTTCTTCAACGCCGCCAGCAATGCGCCGTTCACGATCAGGTTGCGACCTTCGTCCAGCGACGCATACGCGGACTTCTCGTCACTGAAAATTGATTCGTGAAAGAACAGAGCCGAGACGCGCGGGAACGCAACGGGGTCCATTGAAAGGAGCGAGATCGGCTGTCCGTTTGAAACGGCGCTGGAATATCGAAGCGCGCTCACCTCATCCACACCGTCAATGTTTTTTAATTGCTCGGCAAAGTCCGCGTTTGCGGCGACGTTACTGCTCCATAACGCGATCGAAGGCGGGATGAAAAGATAATCACTGCCGAGGTTGGCGCGGATCAGGTCGTATAACGTGAATGTGATGCTCGAGATCATGCCGCCCATCGCCACAATGACCGCGATAGACAACATGCTGACGCTGGCAGTGATCGCCGCGCGCGAGGGTTGGCGAGTCAGGTTGCCCTGCGCCAGATCGCCGACTCCGCGCCGCGCATAGAACAACGCTAAAATTTTTCCGAATAACAGCGCAAACGGGCGGATCAATGCGGGAGCGATCAACACCAAGCCCAGCAGGAATAAAAATCCGCCGGGCATGATGAGTTCGGCGCGTCCCGATAGAATGGCAAGCAGAGTCGCGGCGATGATGACCGCGCCGACGATCGCGCCTCTGCCTGTCCGCTGTTCGAATGATCGTTCATTGGCTGACGGACTCAACGCCTCCAGCGGAGTCACCTTGCTGGCGCTTAATGCGGGGAATAATCCAGCCGCCACCGTGACGCCGACGCCCAACACAATGGAGGTGATCGTCAACGCGGGGGAGACGACCGGCTCGCCGATGCTGAGATTCAAAAATTGCGTCATCACCGGCGCCATGGCTTTGACGATGCCCGCGCCCATGATGTACCCGAGGAACATTCCCAAGCCTGTGCCGACGATGCCTTGCAATAATCCTTCCACGAGGATGATGCCGACGATCGTTCTGCGGTTCGCGCCCAACGCGCGCAACATGCCAATATCGCGGCGGCGTTCTGCCACAATGGTGCGGAAGGTGTTGAAGATGATGAACCCGCCCATGAACAGGGCGAAGATGCCGAATAGATTCATCATGGCTTGACCCAATTGCAGTGACGCGAACATTTGCGTATCGGCATTGATCTGCGAGCCAACCGAGTAGTTTTTGCCGAGCGTGTTTTGAATGTTGTTTTGAATTTCGTTGCGGCGTTCTTCCGACGCAAAGGTTTCGATCACAATGTCAATCGTATTGATCTTGCCGCTTTGATTCGTGATGGCTTGCGCTTCTGGCAGGTTCACCAAAATCTCTTCGTTGCCTGGCGAGGTGCGGGCTGGCAAAATGCCGACGATGGTTAATTCGGTTGTGCCGTCCACGCTGGGGATGCGGATCGTGTCGCCCAACTTGGCTTTGAGCGAATCGGAAAGCGTGCGGGAAATAATGACCGCGTTCGTGTCTGTGTCTTCGAGGTAACGTCCCTCCACCAGCGGATATGCCCGCACGGAGCGAGCCGCTTCGGGGATCATGCCGACGAGGGACAACGCAGTCACCTTGTCGGGTTGATTCGAATCGTCGTCGTAAAAATCGGCGGGGATGTTGACCACGCGAGTCAGTGACGGGGAATACGCCCGCACGCCATCGGCATTTTTCAATTGATCGGCGACGGAAACCGAAAACGGTTCGCCTGAAATGTGAGTCGCGCTGAAATCAACCAGCCCCGACGCGCCTTGCACGTTGGCTTGCAGAGATTCGATCATGGTCGGCAGAATAATGTTCATGCCGAAGATCACCAGCACGCCGAAGATCACTGCCAGCGTGGTGAGGAAGGTTCGTAGTTTTCGTCCGCTGAGGTAGCGGTACGCGAGTGTAAATTGAATATTCATTTTATTTTCTCAATCGCTCAACGCCTTCATTTTTTCCACAACATCTTCCGCGCTTTTTCCATTCTTCTTTTCAAGCACGGCTTCATCCACTACTTTGCCGTCTTTGAGGAAGATGATGCGGTCGGCATACGCCGCAATGCGCGGATCGTGCGTTACCATCACGATCGTCCTGCCGTATTGCTTGGACACGTCGCGCAACAGACTGGCGATCTCGTCGCTGGAGCGGGTGTCTAAATTTCCAGTCGGTTCATCGGCGAGGATCAGTTCGGGGTCCGCGACCAAAGCGCGGGCGATGGCGACGCGTTGTTGCTGTCCGCCAGAAAGTTGATCAGGACGATTCACCAAACGGTCGGACAAACCGAATCGGGTCAGCCACTCTGTCGCTTTCGATTTTGCTTCGGCAGGTTTGACCCCGTCCAAGGTGACGGGCAGGGCGGCGTTTTCCACGGCGTTCAACACGGGGATGAGGTTGAAGAATTGAAAGATGAACCCGATCTTGCGGCGGCGCAGTTCGGTGAGTTTATCGTCGCTGAGGTCGGTAAGGTTATGCCCGCCGATCAGCACGTGACCTTCGCTGGGTTTATCCAACCCGCCGAGTAAATGCAACAATGTAGATTTGCCGCATCCGCTGGGTCCCATGATGGCGACGAACTCGCCTTCTTTGATCGTGATGTTGACGTGGTCGAGTGCGGTAATTTTTGTGCCGCCCGCGCCATAAGTTTTGGTTAATTTTTCTGCTTGAATGTTGGACATGGTTTCTCCAAGAGTTTGAAAGCTGAATGATGAATAGAGAGTAGAAAGTAGAGAGTGGTTTATGCTGTTGGAGGAGGATAGGTTGAACCTTTATCCCCTTTTCTCGGTCTGCCTCGTCTGCGGACTTCCACTTCGTCGAGCGGTTGCTTTTTGATGGATTCGATCCGCATCTCGATCATGTCGAGCCAGCGCAGGTCGGCTTCGAGGTGCATGATGACTTTGTCGCTCAAGAAAATTTTCGCCAACTCAGACCGCGCATCGTAATGATCCCGTTGCGCTGTGGCATCGTGCAATTCTTGATACAGTCTGGTTCGTTGGGTTTGGATGATCTTTGCAGGGTCGGCTTCGCCCGAGATCAAACTGATCATCAACTTGACGTAAAACTCGTCGCGCTGATGTTCGCTGGGTATGCTGGAGACGAACCACTCTTTGAGCGCGTGCCGCCCGTCGCGGGTGATGGCGTAAATGCGGCGGTCTGGTTCGCGCCCCTCGCCAATGTCGGACTTCGTCTGCACCAGCCCCGATTCTTCAAGTCGGTCGAGCGTCGTGTAAATTTGAGCGGGTTTTACATCCCAGCTGGCTTCGCCCACCACAGCGGAAAATGCGGCGCGTAGTTCGTATCCATGGCGGGGCTTTTTAGCAAGCAAGCCTAAGATTGCGTTTCGGACGGACATCCAACCTCTATAAAATAGTAAACGAATGACTAATTTTCAAACGAGCGAAATATTATACGAGTTACTATTTTCTGTCAAGAGGAGAGACTCCCTTCTCCCAAAGGGAGAAGGGTTGGGGATGAGGAGGTTCTTAGCGCGGGTACTGCGAAAGAGCGAATGATTCGAATTGGCTGTGATTAGGTTGCGTTAGATTGACTTGCTCACTTATCACTGCTTACTGATAACTGGTCACTGATAACCGCTCACCGAACTTCCCCCACAGCATCTTCACCATCAATCCCGCCCTCCAAAACGCGACCGCCGCCATCCCATGCGCTAACACCGCAAACAGCGGCGGCGTTTGAAATGTGTAGTACGTCCAGCACTCGCGCGTGGTGCCCCAGAGTTCGAGATAGTATCCCAGCCCTGAGCCAGCGATGAAGGTTAGTAACGCGTAACGATGATCGGTGGGCGTGAGGATTAGGAGAATTGAGAGAATTAGGGCGAGCCACGTAAAGGACTTGTCAAAGGTCGGGGCGACGAAGACTAGCATCAAGGTCAGGAAAGAGGCGAAGGTGAGCCAATACAGTGTTTTAAAATTTAACACGAAAGACACGAAGTACACAAAGGAATTCCTTTTTAAATCCTTCGTGACCTTTGTGTCCTTTGTGGTAAGAAAAAGCATTGCGCGTGTGATGCGGTCTATCGAAAGGGATGCGATGGGCCAGGCGGGGATGATCCACAGTGGAGGACGTTCAGCCGTGTAGTAGTGCCAAAGATTCGTTTGCGTCCCCCAACTTTCGATCGCCAGCCCGCCGCAGACGCCGACGAAGACGATGAGCAGATCGGTTTTGAGATTCGCGCGGGCGATGATCGTGACAGACATGAAGCCGAAGATGCCGAGCAGGAGCCAGTCCATGTACCACCACCACGCGCCGTTCCAATCCACGTATTTGAGGTATTCCTCCGCGAGGGGCCACCAGATGTAGACGATGAGGAAGATCGTGAGGAGGAATCCGCCCAGGAGGATGGATGAGTCGCGTGTCCAAAATTGTTTGAGGGCGGTGCGAAGCGCAGTCATGTGAGGCGATTATAGCAGGGAGGCGCGATATAACAGTTTCACGGTGAAGGCGCTGCCGCATGAGGGGTTGAGGGAGGTGATGAGGAGGTATGGGAGGTTGACCGTTTCTGATTGCAATTTTCCTACAAGTAATTCTTGACCGTTAGATTGAAGCGCAGTACGATTCTCGGTGGAAGTTATGCCAAGAATCAGAAATGCGACGTACAAAGATCTAATACATAGTTGGGTATCAAACCGCCATAGTTCACCATCAATAACAGGAGTTCTGCAATGACGATTACTTGTTTTATCCGTTACGAGATTGATCCGTTTCAACGCAATGCCTTCAAGGAATATGCGGAGAACTGGGGGCGCATCATTCCCCGATGTGGAGGAAATCTCGTTGGTTATTTTCTTCCTCACGAAGGAACCAATAACATCGCATGGGGATTGATCGCGTTTGATAGCCTGGCATCGTATGAAGCCTACCGCGCGCGCCTGAAATCAGATCAAGAAGGGCGCAAAAACTTCGAAATGGCGCAGGCAAAGCGATTTATCCTCCGCGAAGAGCGAACTTTTCTGGAAGTTGTTGATGGCGCTTTCGGAATTCCAGCAAGCCTCATGGAGACAAACTCGTGATTGCTGTAATTTTTGAAGTCTTGCCGTATCCAGACCAAAAGCAAGTATATCTAAACTTCGCCGCCGATTTGAGACCCCACTTGGAGCAGATTGATGGCTTCATTTCAATTGAACGATTCGAAAGCCTGACTCAGCCAGGCAAAATTTTGTCTTTGTCCTTCTGGCGAGACGAAGCGGCTGTAAAACAGTGGCGAAACCTTGACGCACATCGGCGCGCCCAATCAGCAGGCAGACAGCGCATTTTTGCAGAGTATCGGCTACGTGTGACGCAAGTGATTCGGGATTATGGATTAAACGACCGCATTGATGCGCCTGACGATTCTCGACAGGTTCACGATAGCTGAGTTAAGCCAACCGCCAATGTCCACCGATGAACAGCGGTGCTAAGAGTGGGGGAAAACTCGATTACCCTCTCTGTCCTTCGGACATCTCCTCGCGCGAAGCCCCCTGTGAGCAAATACGACGATAGCGCTGTCGGATTTGGGGGAGAACATGATGGGCAGAGTTTTTATGAGAACAAAACCTGCATGAAAAAATCAGTTGAAGGGAAGTAAAATTAGGGGCGGATAAAGGAGTAAGCATGACTCTCCAACAAATCATCATCGAAATTCCAGACAAGGTGCTTCTTGCCGAAAAGACAGACGCCGAATCGTTTGGGCGTGAAATCCGCATGTT
>JAJTXU010000132.1 GCA_021462845.1 Anaerolineales bacterium | reverse complement strand
CCCATCATGCCAGTAGACGACAGCGTGCTTACCTCGTCGGCTGAAGTGGTGGCTGAAAAATGGGCAAGCCTTGCCTTCATGGTCGGCGCGCAGACGGTGGATATCAAAGTCCGCGTGGGAGATTCTGTGAAGAAGGGAGAACTCCTCGCCTCCATGCCCGAGAATGCCCTGCCGCAAAACCTCATCAACGCGCAAGCAGACCTCGTCCTTGCGCAACAATCGCTCGACGCTCTGCTCGCCTCCGAAACCGCATTGGCGCAAGCGACCATCGACCTTCGAGCCGCGCAGAAGGCGTATGATAAAGCGTTCGATTACCGCGACTCGCTGAACGACCCCATCACGATCACCGAGGTCACAACCAAGATCGAAGACACTCCTTTCGGGAAGGTGGAGGTGCCAGTCACAAAGGAATACCAAGGATACGCGGATAAGGAAACGATCGCCAAAGCCGAAGAAGACCTCGTGCTCAAAAAAGGATTGCTCGACGACGCGCAACGCACTCTGGACCGCCTTACCAACATCGAAAACTCCCCCGATGTGATCGCCGCGCAAACGCGCATCGCCGCAATCGAAGCGGTTTTGAACCAGTCCAAGTTATTTGCCCCCTTCGATGGCGTGGTGGTGGAAACCTACGTAAACACCGGCGAGATGGTTTCGCCGGGCGTACCGGTCGTATTGATCGCCGACCTGACAACGCTACAGGTGCAAACCACAGACCTGAACGAAGTGGATGCGGCGCGTGTCCAAATCGGCGACCCGGTCAGCGTCACGTTTGACGCGTTACCGAATACGGAAGTGAGCGGCAACGTATCGAACGTCTCTTTGAAGAACGCCCCGGGATCGGGTGTTTATTTCAACGTCACGATTTCACTGGACGAGATCCCCGAACAGCTACGATGGGGCATGAGCGCGTTCGTCGAAATTCAAGCCTCGCGCTAAAAAGACAACCGTTTCATTCTGATAGTAGGTTACAAAAGCGGATATTCTTCTTGTGAGTTACCGCATACTTGTTTAAAATTTAAGCGCCCGACAATATTTTTTTCAAAAGGAGATGCAACCCCATGGTTACCGTTGGCCTGTACTACGATGTAATCCTAGGCAAGGAAAAGATATTCGAAGAGGCAGTGGACAAAATCCTCGAACTGCTTTCAAAAACCCCGGAGCATGTAAACAGCTACCTGTATCATCGCGTGCGCGAGCCAAACTCGTACGCGATCATTTCAGAATGGTCATCGAAAGATGCCTTCAGCGCCTTCGTGCAGAGCGATGTCTTTAGGCAAGTGACCAACTGGGGCAAGGCGGAACTTCTTGTGCGACGCCCTAGTCACAAAGTCTATGGCCACGAACGTGACATGCGCTAAACGCATGAACATCGCATGAACACAACATCTTCCGAAGTGGCGGCGCAGGCAGGAACAGCGGAAGGAACCTATCGTTTCGCGCGCCTCTTGCGGCTGGCAACTTTTCAAATTGGTTCCGCGCTGGGAGATATCCTCGTCACCAGCGTATGGAACCGCATCATGATCAACGAATTGGGGATAAGCGCAACGCCGGTCGGGTTACTCATTGCCCTGCGCTATCTGCTCGCGCCTCTCAGCCTGCTGGCGGGATATTGGTCCGATACGCGTCCATGGCTGGGTTTTCATCGCACGCCGTATGTCTGGGGCGGACGATTGCTGATCGTCCTTTCCTACCCGTTGCTGCCGCTCAGCCTGTCGCGCTTCATCGCCGACCGAAACGATCCGAGCGGCTGGTTGATCGCCATCCTATGCTTCTTGATGTACGGCACAGGAACATTGCTCTCCGGCGGAAACTTTCTTGCCCTCGTGAGAGATTCTGTTCCCAAACAACGACAGGGATTCGCGGTCAGCGTGATAGAAACCGCGCTGATCATCATGTTCCCCATCGCCGCGATCAGCCTCGGCAGAGCCATGCGCGAATTCAGCCTTGAAACATTCCGGTCGGTTTCGCTCACGATCATGGCGATCAGCGCATTCTTCTGGTTCTTTGCCGTTGCGGGAATCGAACGCAGGTACGCCAGTCCGCGCGCGGGCAAAGCCGAATCCACGCTTCATTTTGGCAAGGCTCTGCGCGCGATCTGGCAGGATGTAGACACGCGCCGCTTCTTTGCCTTCCTTGCAATTGCCACCCTGGCCGCATGGGCGCAGGAGGCAATCCTCGAACCATTCGGCGCGCAAGTGCTCGGGCAGAATATCGAACAGACCACGCGTTACTCCGCCTATTGGCAAACCGCTACAGTCATCTTCCTGATCGGATGCGCAGTCCGTTTTCGCAAGCGACCCGCGGAAAAAAATGTGCGCCTGACAAAGATCGGTTTGGGAATTATGGCGGCAGGGATGGGAATTCTGGCGCTGGCCGCGTTTGGCGCGCAACTACGTTTATTGCAACTATCACTGCTGATTTTCGGCGCCGGCTTCGGCTTGTACACCTTCGGCGCCTTCAGCCTGCTGGTGGCAATGACATCAGATTCGGAAGCGGGAATGTACCTCGGCTTGTGGACGATCTGCGTTCTCCTCTCCCGTGGAGTTGGCATCGCCCTAGGCGGCATTTTCCGCGATGTGCTTCTCTCCCTCACAGGTTCCGCAACCACAACGTACGGCTTGATCTTCCTCTTGGAAGCCATTGGGCTGGCTGTTTCCATTTACGCTCTCGCTCGCGTGGATGTGATCGGGTTCGGTCAACGTGTTGGGCGCCTCTCCGCCGACTCTGATCTTTCCACCGCCGAACTCGGTTTATAAACCATGCCGATCCTTGAAGCAAAAGCCCTGCGAAAAATTTTCAAACTAGGCGAGCATACCGTCCACGCGCTGGCAGGCGTAGATTTCGCCATCGAAAAAGGCGAATTCGTAGCGCTCATGGGCAGGAGCGGTAGCGGAAAATCCACGCTCCTGCACCTCATCGGCGGGCTGGACCGCCCCACCGACGGCGAAGTGACCCTCGCCGGAATGCAACTCTCCCTGCTCGATGACGACAAAGTGACGCTCGTCCGCCGCCGCAACATCGGGTTCATCTTTCAATTCTTCAACTTGTTGCCCACCCTGTCCACCGAGGAGAACGTGGCTCTGCCTCTTACCATCGACGGCAAAGATTTGAACGCCTATCAAGAGCAAATCACCACGCTTCTTCGGCACGTGGGGTTGGAGGAACGGCGCCGCCACAAACCCGATCAACTATCGGGAGGCGAACAACAACGCGTGGCAATCGCCCGCGCGCTGGTCACGCAACCGTCCATCGTGCTGGCAGACGAACCGACGGGCAACCTCGACTCAAAGAACAGCACCGCCATCATGGAACTTCTGCGCCGTTCATGCGACGAACTTCAACAAACGATCATCGTCGTCACACACGATCCGCGCGCCGCGGCATACGCCGATCGGGCGGTTTTTCTGCGAGACGGACTGATCGCCAAAGAACTCCGTTTCAAGAAGTCGATGAAGGTGGATGAGCGCCTTAGTACGATTCTCAAAACGATGGAAAACATCCCAGAGCAAAGCTGACCTTGACACAGCGCACAACTGCGTCCAAAACCTGTTTTCGTGACCCACGGGAACGAGAAACACCATCATGATTCAAAACATCCTGCTGGCGATCCGCTCGCTGATTGCCCGCCCCCTGCGCACCCTACTCACCACCTTTGGCATTGTGCTCGGCGTGGCTGTGATCCTCAGCATCAACATCACCAACCGAAGCACGCTCGCCGCTATCACGCGGCTGTTCAGCGAATCTTCCGGCAGGACCAACCTGGTGGTCACCAACGCCGACCTCACGCTGGGCGGATTCGACGAGGGGATTTTGTATCGAATCTCATCGGTTGCAGGCGTAGATGCCGCCGTGCCGCTCATCCAATCACAGACCCTGCTCGCCGACGATTCCCAGCGCAATGAATTCAATGTCAGTTTCTTCGGCATTGTACCGGGCGGACTGCTGGTGTACGGCATCGACCCGGCGAAAGACACGCTTGTGCGCGATTACAAACTCGAAGCGGGAACGTTCCTCACCGAAGACCCCAACGAATTTCACATCGTGTTGGTGCGAGAGTTCGCGGAAGAGAACAACCTGCAATTGGGGAAGAGCGTCACCATCCGCACACCGGCGGGAAGCGCGCGCTTGAAGATCATCGGCTTGATCTCGCGCGAGGGGCCGGGACAGTTGAACAATGGCGCATTTGGCGTGGTTCCGCTTGACACGGCGCAAAAGATTTTCGAACGCCCAAACGAACTCGACCAGGTGGATATCCTTGCCGCAGAAGAGAACCGCTCGCCGCAGGAACTCGACGCGCTAAAAGCCAGCCTGCAAGACCGCATCGGCGTGCAATATTCTGTGATCTTCCCCGCCACACAAGGCAAGCGCGTATCGCAGATGGTGAGTGGATATCAAACCGGCTTGAATATTTTCAGCATCATCGCCATCTTTGCGGGGGCATTCCTCATCTACAACGCATTTTCAATGACGGTCATCGAGCGCACGCGCGAGATCGGCATGTTGCGCACACTCGGCATGACACGCTGGCAGGTGATGAAACAGATCCTGCTGGAGGCGGTCACGCTTTCCATCGCAGGCTCTGCCATCGGCATCGGCTTGGGAATCTTGCTCGCGCGAGGGCTCATCCGCGTGACCGAGGTCTTCCTCGCGCAGGACGTGAGCGACGTTGCCATCCCCGCATCGGCGCTGATCTCCAGCGCGGGCATCGGCATGATCGTCACCCTGCTTGCCACGATCATCCCCGCCTGGCAGGCAGGGCGCATCTCCCCGCTTGAAGCGTTACGCATTCGCGGCAATAGCGACGACACCATCGCCATCCAGCGCGGACTGCGAATCGGAACCGCGTTCATGCTTGGTTCGCTCATCGTCATCTTCCTGCTCCCCATTCCCGAGCCGTTCGGCAGTCGCGTCAACAACATGGCGGTCCTCGGCATGATGTTCGGCGGCGCGTTGCTCATCCCCGCATCCGTTGGGCTATGGGAGCGCCTCACGCGCGCCTCCGTTCGCCGCATGTACGGGCGCGAGGGACAACTGGGAAGCCGTAACATCGAGCGTTCACGCTGGCGTACTGCGCTCACCGTCGCCGCGCTCATGATCGGCGTGGCAATGATCCTCAGCATCCGCGCAGTGACCATCGCCTTCGACCGTGACATCCGCAGTTGGATCGATGTCTACATCGGCGGCGACCTCTTCGTTTTTTCCTCCATCCCCATGCGGAACGACCTACAGGCGAAGTTGGCCGCCGTCCCTGGGGTGGATGCGGTGACTCCCATCCGCTACCTCGACATCAAGCGCGTCAAACCCGACGGGGAGACTGAGCCGCTCGCCCTCACCGCCGTCGACCCCGCATCGTACTCGCAAGTCACTTCGTTTGCATTCACCGACAGCGTAGGCGACCCGGCAGACTTCCTCGCCCAACTCGCCGGTGGAGACACCATTTTTGTTTCAAGCGTGCTTGCCGAGAAATATGGGTTAAAGCAGGGCGACACGCTCACACTGAAAACCCGCCGCGGTGAACGTAAATTCAAAATTGCCGCCATCGTGGTGGATTATTACAACCGCGGCATGGTGGTGCAAGGCAGTTGGCGCGACCTGAAGCGATACTTTCAAGTCAACGACGCGAGCGCGTATCTTGTGCAAGTGGAATCAGACGCCGACGAAACCGCCGTGCAACAACAGATCGACAAACTCTACGGCAAGCGCCGCAACCTGACCATTCAATCGAACCAGACACTGAAATCAAGCGCGCTGAACCTGATCGGGCAGACCAGCAGTCTGTTCGATGTGTTGGCGTTCATTGCCATGATCGTCGCGTCGCTGGGCGTGGTAAATACCATGACCATGAACGTCCTTGAGCGCACGCGCGAGCTTGGCATGTTGCGCAGTCTTGGCATGACACGCTGGCAGATGACCAAAATGATCCTCGCCGAAGCCCTGCTCATCGGCGTGATCGGCGGCGGATTGGGATTACTCTTTGGCTTGTTCCAGTCGCGCGTGGTGATATCGACAGTCAATTCCACCGCAGGCTACGACCTGACGTACATCATCCCCACACAAGGAATCATCGTCAGCCTGGTCATCGCGCTGTTCGTTTCACAGTTGGCGGCGATCCTGCCTGCGGCGCGCGCGGCGCGGTTGCGAATTATCGAGGCGATTCAATTCGAATGAAATCGTTCATCATTCCGCTGGACACTAAAAGCCAAGCCACAAAATCAGACGTGGGAGGCAAAGGGCTGAGTCTGTTGTGGATCGCCCAGCAGGGATTCTGCAATGCGCCGGGATTTATCGTCACAACAGAAGCGTTTATAAACGGTCAATTTGGGTCTACAGGGCTTCAACCAGAAATCGACGATGCGATTCGCTCAGCCTATCAGAAACTTGGCGGGCGCGTCGCTGTCCGCTCCTCGATGGTGGGCGAAGACGGCGCCGAGGCGTCGTTTGCCGGTCAACTGGATACACACCTCAACATCGAAGGCGTCGAAGAGGTTGTAAAGACCGTCCGCGCGTGCTGGGCGTCGATGATGAACCCGCGCGTCAGCGAATACATCAAACAACACAACGGCATCTTCGATCTGGCAATGGCGGTCGTTGTGCAACGAATGGTGGAGGCGCGCGCGGCAGGCGTGGCGTTTTCGGCTGACCCGATCTCCGGCGAAGATGTGGTGATCATCGAAGCAACGCACGGCTTGGGAGACACGGTCGCCGCCGGGCTGGTGAACCCGGATCGCTGGCTGATCTCGACAGAGGGTCGAATACTCGCATCAACCAAATATTCAGTCGACGCGCCCGCGCTCACCGATGAACAGGCTGTGGAATTTGCGCGCATCGTTGGGCAGGTGGGGGCGAAAGCCGGTTCCCCGCAGGATGTGGAATGGGCATGGGATGGGCGCGATTTTCTCCTGTTGCAAGTGCGTCCGATCACCACGCTTCAGGACCGGGATACCTACTCCAACCGGTTTGTTTCCGAAATGGTGCCGGGGCTGGTCAAACCGCTGGTATGGTCGACAACCACCTCGGCAATGGCTGACAACGTCTTTGCCCGCATCTTCGATGAACTCCTGGGCAAAGGCAAAGTGGACACTTCCAGGCTGGTGCGGCGCATTAACTCGCGCGTATACGCCAATGTGACCCTGCTCGGCAAAGCCTGCGAAAAACTCGGCTTGCCCGCTAATTTCTTCGAGACTGTTACACGCGGTGAAAAGCCAACCAATGTGCGCAGATCGTTCTTTTCCCTGAACAACATCGCTGAAAAATTTCGATTGATGCGCTTCGTGTGGCGGAACAGCCGTATCGCGCCCAGCGCGGCGTCTTTCATTACGCGCCGCCACGCGGAGCTCGAAGCGTTTCGCCAGATGAATGCCTCTGCATTGGGTGTCGATGAGTTACTTGCCGCGCTCGAGCAGTTGAAACAGTACCACAAGGAAGCGCAATGGAATGTATTCATCACCGCTTTGAACATGAGCGTGCGCAACCGCATGTTGGCGCGGATGGTTCAGCGCAACGCGCCCGATGTGACGCCGAGCGACCTGCTGAACGGGGCGGCTCCGTCTCATGCGCTTGGAGCAAACCACGCTCTGTTGGATATGGCGAACCTCGTCCGTAGTTTAGGCGATGGGGAAAAACAGCGCATTTCCGCCGGAGAGATCGCTTCGATTCGAGACATTTTGAACCAGAGCGACGAGGGCAAACGGTTGCTCGCCGCCATGGAAAATTTCAAAGCCCGATTTGGGTTCCTCAGCACGAACGGCACAGATTTTTCTTTGCCATCGTGGAGCGAAACTCCGTCGATGTTATGGCAGATGGTAGGCAGGCTCGCCAACCAACCCCAGCCGACGCTCACGAATGCGGCAGAGCGGCAAATCATTGCATTGAAAAAGGTACAATCGCATCTCAAACCGATTCAACGCAGGCGGTTCGAGCGCCTGCGCGCCGCAACGCTAAAGTACATCGATCTACGCGAACGCGCCAGCCAGTTGATCTCGGAGGATGCGCATCTCATGCGACGCATCTATCTCGCTCTGGCGGAGCAGTTGGCCACGCGGGGAAAACTCCGGGCGCGGGATGATATTTTCTTCCTCAGCCACGAGGAGGTGATTCGGCTTGCCCGCGAGGCAATGGACGCGGAGGAGGCGAATCGGTTGGTGGCGGCGAGGCAGTTTGAATTGGCGAAAGACGCGGAGTTCGATCCGCCGGATGTTATTCGCGGGAGCGTTTCCGTTCGGCGCAGTGGAAGCGTCGAGGGTGAATCATCCGATGTATTGACCGGCATCAGCGGAAGCGCGGGGGTTGTGCAGGGGAGGGCGCGGATCGTGCGCGACCCGGCGGATGCGCCTCAGAACCTAAGCCGCGAAGATATTCTCATTGTGCCGTTCACCGATGTGGGCTGGACTCCCCTGCTGGCTGGCATCGGCGGCATTGTGGCAGAGACAGGCGGGCAACTTTCGCATACCGCCATTGTGGCGCGCGAATATGGCTTGCCCGCCGTGGTAAGCGTGAAGCGCGCCACTCAACGCGTGCGCGAAGGCGAATGGATTTTGGTGGATGGCGCGCAAGGGCGCGTATATTTGAATCAGGAGGCTCAACCATGAACACAAGTTTGATCTTGATGGCGGCGGGTATCGGCTATCTCTTCGGCTCGGTCTCGTTTGCGAGAGTGGTGGCGCGGCTCTTTGCGCCGGGCATTGACCCCTCGAATGTGAGGCTCAACATTCAAAACACCGACGAGAAGTTTCAAGTGGGCGTAACGAGCGCGACTACGCTTTCGATGCAGGGAGGTCCGAAACTCGGGTTCCTCACCGCCGTGCTCGACATGCTCAAAGTGGCGTTGCCGACGCTGTATTTCAAAACGCAATATCCGGGCGAATTTTATTTTCTTGTCACCGCGCTGGCTGGCATGATTGGTCACGTATGGCCTGTGTGGTATCGCTTCAAAGGCGGGCGCGGTTTGACCGCCGTATACGGAGCGATGTTTACCGTCGATTGGGTGGGCACGTTCGTCACGTTCTTCGGCGGGATGCTGTTGGGCATCATCGTGATCCGCGACCTGCTGGTGGCGTATCTTTCCGGCTTGTGGCTGTTGGTGATCTGGCTGTGGTTCCGCACGCATGAGATGGCGTATGTGTGGTACGGGCTTGCCGCCAACCTGGTCTTCCTTTTTTCGATGATTCCCGAGATCAAACAATATCTCGATTTACGACGGCGCGGGTTCGGCGCAGACATTGGCGAGACGGTTCAACTCACCGGCATGGGGCGCGGCATCTATCGCTTCGCCAAGCGATTGAAGCTGATTCGCGACCCCAAGTGAATCCTCAGCCTGTAGTTTTTCTCGGCGGCTTCCTCAGCGTTCCCTCCATCTACGCGGGGATGGCGCAAGAGATCGCGCGCGTGAGCGGGCAACGCGTCTTTGTGGCGCAGGCGCGCACATATCACTGGCTGACCACAGTGACCGCCGCCGGCTGGGCGCTTGTCATCCGCAAACTGGATGAGGCTGTGCGCGAGGCGGTGAAAATTTCCGCCACTGGTAAAGTGACGGTCATTGGTCACAGTTCAGGCGGGGTGATGGCGCGGTTATACCTGGGCGCAAAACCGTTCAACGGGCACATCTTCAACGGCTTGCAATGGGTGGATACGCTGGTTACGTTGGGAAGCCCGCACTATAACTATCGCGGCGGCAGGTTACGCAACCGGGTCAATGCCATATATCCCGATGCGTTTTTCGCGCCGCAGGTGAAATACATTTCCGTGGCGGGAAAATCCCTGCAAGGTAAACGCGAGGGAGCCTCCGCTGAACGCCGACTCTATGGCGTCTATAAACGCCTGTGCGGAGACGGCTCCACATGGGGCGACGGTTTCGTGCCTATCGAATCCGCTTTACTGAAAGGGTCGGAACAGATCGTGCTGAAGGGCGCGCATCATTTTGGTTTGAAAGGCAATTCGTGGTATGGGACGCCGAGTCTTGTGGACGAGTGGTGGAGGGCAGTTGGGTAGCCTGGTAATTGCGCAGTTAGATAGTTTGATAACACCCGCCGCAAGAAGGTAATTGTGACGCATCGAATGAAACTTATCATTTTCTGGTTGTTGTTGTTCGTGATCCTCGGGTCACTGACGGCAAACGTTTTCCTGTTTCGGGAACTGCGAAAATATTACGCGCTCCTTTACGCTTCGCAACTCGACCCGATCGGTCTCTCTTACTTTCAAGAAGAGATCGTTCAAGCCGTCGGCGATAAGCCAACCGTGGTGTTTTACGGCGACTCAAGAGCGGCGCAATGGATCACCCCGAAAACCGATGAGTATGTTTTTATCAATCGGGGCATCGGAAACCAAACATCGGCGCAAGTGCTCCTCAGATTCGAGGAGCATATTCGACCGCTTCAACCCGATGCGATCATCCTTCAGGTTTGCGTTAACGACCTGAAAACCATTCCACTGTTTCCCGAATCAAAGGATGGGATCATCGCCGCATGCGAGAATAACATCGAAGCGATCATCCACAAATCGCGCGAGTTTAATTCGGTCGTCATTCTGACAACGGTCTTTCCCACGTCGGGGAAGGTTCCACTCGCGCGTCGCATCGTCTGGTCGGAGGAGGTCTACGAAGCCATAGACCAGGTGAATGACTTCATCTTGAATTACCAAGCCGAGGGCGTTATTGTTTTCGACTCGGCGGGTATCCTGTCGAACGCGGAAGGTCATATAAAAGGCGAATATGCGCGCGATCTTCTGCACCTGAACAGCGCGGGCTATAACGCATTAAACTCCGAGCTTCTGACAATTCTCGAAAGCATGAAAACGGAAATAGGACTTACGCAAAACCCCAATACCAAGCCGCGAATTACGCGAATTTCCGCTAATTTTTTAAAAATTCGCGTGAATTAGTGAAATTCGCGGCAAA
>JAJTXU010000131.1 GCA_021462845.1 Anaerolineales bacterium | reverse complement strand
TCTTTCCGAACAAAGCCTCTTGCCTGAGATTGGTTTCCGCGGTGCTCTGCGAGATCAGCGAGGAGTGGTTGACTGGAAGAACGTATATAAATTTTGAAGGTATAACCTAATACATCGTAAAAACACCAAGATGACCTTGACCAATTTACAGAAAATACCTTGCACTATCCGTTTCTTCGCAATAGACAAATACTCGTCCACACGTTCATTCTGGCGAACGGATAACCTCCCCGCGCGGTTTGCCTTCAAGTCTTCTGCCGTGAAGTTGAACGCGTCGAGCATGGAAAGATTCTATCATGCGCAACTGTATAAAAAACAGACCGCGATACATGGCGCGATAGAAACCTGCCATTGCTTGGACGTTATCGGTGAAGTAGGCAAGTTCAATGAGTTTCATGTTTTTTCTACTTCCATTTCTGCAAAATGCTCCATCAATAAACGATGGACGAAGATATAACTCCCACCTACGCGGCGCAGGAAAATTAGGTGAATGGCATATTCTAGGAAAGTAATTAATGATCTAGGTAGACAATCGTTTATTGTTAATATAAGTCGAAGGGAAAAGTGTTGAATTAGTGGGCGAAATAGTACAAATTCCACAAACAGTAACCCAGGGATTATCCTCCCAATCAGCCTGCTAATTTGCAAATCATGTGTCCTGCTAACTAACACACTAATTAGGACATTAATCAGTGTAGCAACAAGTGCAAATAAAATAATCTTAAGAAAAACATTGACGAAGGTATTTCTT
Source organism: Anaerolineales bacterium (assembly GCA_021462845.1). Classification (GTDB taxonomy): domain Bacteria; phylum Chloroflexota; class Anaerolineae; order Anaerolineales; family Villigracilaceae; genus Defluviilinea. The sequence goes on along the minus strand of JAJTXU010000131.1, from coordinate 10,211 downwards.
AGATGCTGACCCGGATAGATTGTTGTTTCCTCAATTTGTTCTTCACTAATGACAATACTCCGAACGAGGGTTAAGCCCCAAATCATGAATAGATTCAGATATACCCAAGTGAATTCCACTGCAACTTCTCCAGCCCCACCACTTGGCGAGGTATTGATAGCTAGAACACTTAAAGTTACCATACTGCCAATTGTTACAAGATAAATGATAGTATTAAACAGATCCTGTCTTGAAATATTCAAAAATGGGTTCCAAGACCATGTTGACTTATCAAACATTTGGATATATATAAAATCTCTCATTTTACTGCCGGCCTGTCCCAGAAATCCACTGAGGGACAGGCTAGCCAATCCACCAAATAGCATACCAAACAAACCACCAATCAAACCAAATGAATACAAACCAAGTAACATACCACTTAAGGGAATAAAAACTCCAAGGATTAATCCGCCAAATAAGAAAACAAATAAGAAATACAAACGTAGTAACCGTTTATCCTCCAGCCAAAAAGGTTGCATCGACTCTAATTCGTATGTAGTAATGTTGAATTGAATCATCTTTTTTGCCAACCAGCCCAAATACTGCAAAGTTTGCGACTTTGTAAAGAAAGAGTTTCTTGTTCGATTCGAACGCTCGAACATGCGATCAATGTAGGTATTGAAAAGGTGTTTACGTTGCTCTTCAATATTTTTTGAGCGAGGCAGTTCTTCCGAGCTTTTGTCTTTGTATGCTAACGTCATGATGCTCAGCATAAGGGGTGTTTCTACCAACTCTCGTAGCGCTTCATCCTTTTTCAAAATTTGCTTTACCCCAGCAAGGCTTTTTCCAAATTGCTCAAAATAGGAATTTATCTGTTTAGAAGTAAGCGGTTGCAGGGCGATTGCGCCTTCAAATGATAATTTTGCTTTTGTCGCAGAATATTCCTGCATTCGACTGCAAATTACCAGCGATGTCAGTCCATGTTCGTTTCTGAATTGATTGATCGTTTCCACGCACTTGGCACGGCGTTCTTCTTTCATCTCATCCAACCCGTCCAGTAATAAAAGCATCTTATTTTCACTGACCCACTTTGGAGCGGTCTTCTTTGGGACGTAGTAAACGATGTTCAGTTGATCTGCGAGCCAATCGACAATTGTTTGTTTTTCTATCCATGATGCGAGATTGAAAACCACAGGAACAGGTTCAGTTTCATCATTGCGGGCGCGTTTGATCAACTGGCGGGCAAGTTCGAGGAGCATTGTTGTTTTACCCGACCCCGGCGCGCCCAGAATCAAAAGCGAACGCCCTGCGCCGATTTCATTGAAGATCTCCAGCATGGATTTACCCGCTGGCAGGGTTTCATCAGTTGATTCTTCTTTGATTGCCCAAGGGTAATTAATCGCAGTTGAGTCTTCTTTGATCCCCAAATCAAGTAATGCCGCGCCATGCAAAGACTTTTCGAGAACGCCTTTGACCCAAAAGTTCTCCACATGGTTGAGCATCACGCGGCGATTATGCTGGTCGAGGGTTTCCCCGCTTTCTTTTTTCTCTCCCGAAAATGACAGGGCGAGTGTTGTCAGTCCTGTCAGAAAAGCTAGAATAGGTTCAGGCTCAAGCGCGCGCACTTGAACAACCCAAACGATTGCGACGATAAAACTGACAATTGCAATCAAACGCAAAGCAAGCTGCATGTTGCTCCCTAAATCTTATGACCGCTTGACAACGACAAGCCTTATTATAGATGAAAAAAGCCGCATCCTCACAGACACGGCTTGCCCAATTCTCTAATTCTCCAATCCTCAATTACTATTTACCAATTACCTCGTGGTCTCGATACGCCCTTCGCAATGAACGCTCAGGGCTACTCGACCATCGAATTACTCAAGATTCCCCGTCACCATCGCCATCTTCAACTCCCCGATCGCCTGCGTGATGTGAATATCGCGTGGACAGGCATTCGTGCAGTTATACGCGGTGTGACATCTTACCGTGCCGTTCGTCTCGCTCAAAATTTGCAAGCGCTGACTCGCGCCCTCATCGCGGCTGTCGAAGACGAAGCGATGCGCCGCCATCAACGCGGCGGGACCGTAATACTCCTCACTCGCCCAGAACGACGGGCAGGAGGTCGTGCAAGCCGCGCACAAAATGCACTTCGTCGTTTCGTCGAAGCGCGCCCGCTGTTCGGGAGATTGCAGTCGTTCCTTTCCATCGGCGGGAAGCGGCGACTCGTTGATAAGATACGGAAGCATCTTGCGATAATTATCGAAGAACGGATCCATGTCCACGATCAGGTCTTTTTCCACTTTCAAGCCAAGCAGAGGCTCCACCGTGATGTTCGCGCCCACGTCGCGCACCAGCGTTTTGCACGCCAGCATGTTGCGCCCGTTGATGCGCATCGCATCCGATCCGCACACGCCATGCGCGCACGAACGACGGAACGCCAGCGATCCATCCTTGTGACCTTTGACCAACTCCAACACATCGAGGATGCGCTCATTCTCATGCGCCTCCACCGTGTAAGTTTCATAATGCCCGCGCTCGTCTTTTTCAGGGCTGTATCTAAAAATCTTAACTGTTACTTCCATGTAAGCACCTCTGCATCAAACTCAACTCGTACTATGTAACTCGTATCTTGCAACATAACAAGAAGATTGTTTCTCGAAGACTCGCAACGACATGGTCAATAGACTCTCGGCTTTGGCTGAAACTTCGTGATCACCACAGGCTTGTAACTAATTTCCAACTTGCCATTCTTCTTTGTGATCAACGTGTGCTTCAACCAATTCGCATCGTCGCGTTCGGGATAATCCTCGCGCGCATGTCCGCCGCGCGACTCTTTGCGGTTCAACGCGCACGCCGCCACCGCTTCCGCCACCGCGAGCATGTTGCCGAGTTCCCACGCGTTCAACAATTCGGTGTTGAACACATGTCCCGTGTCGCCCACGCGCACATCGTTGAATCGTTTTTGCATATCGCGCACTTTTTCCAACGCGGATGTCATATCTTTTTCGTTTCGATACACGCCGACTTCCGAGAACATGACGTGCTTCATCTCATTGGATAGATCGTACGCATTCGTTTTACCCGACCCATTCCGCAACGCTTCAAACTCGGACCTTGCGCCTGCTTCGGCATCGTCGGGCAGTTTCGCCCAGTCAGCGGATTTGGCGTACTCCGCGGCTGTTTGTCCCGCGTGTTTGCCGAACACAACGAGGTCGAGCAGTGAGTTCGTGCCGAGTCGATTCGCTCCATGCACAGACACGCACGCGCACTCGCCCGCCGCGAACAGACCAGGGATCTTCGTGCCTTTATCGTCAACGACAACTTCGCCAAATTTATTGGTGGGGATTCCGCCCATCGTGTAATGCGCGGTTGGTTGAGTCGGCATCATTTGGGTGACAGGATCAACCCCGAGGTAGACGCGGCAGAAATCCACGATGTCGGGAATCTTTTGCAGGATCGTGTCGCCAGTTATCTTGTAGGGAGAACCGTCGGGGTTGGTCTTCCCATCCTCCGCCGCGAATTTGTTGACCGTCTCAGGGCGGATATCCAGATAGACATAATTCTTTCCGTCCACGCCGCGACCTTCTTTGATCTCGGTGTAGATCGCGCGGCTGACCACATCGCGCGACGCCAAGTCTTTGACCGTGTGCGCGTACTTCGGCATGAAGCGTTCGCCCTTGCCGTTGATCAGCACCGCGCCTTCGCCGCGCGCGCCCTCGGTGATGAGGATGCCAAGTTTGTAAATGCCCGTCGGATGGAACTGGAAGAACTCCATATCCTCAAGCGGAATGCCGCGACGGAACAATATCGCCGCGCCGTCGCCGCTGTAGGCGTAGGCGTTGGAGGTCACTTCGAAGATGCGACCATGCCCGCCCGTCGCGAAGATGATCGCTTTTCCGTGAAAGATATGAAACTCGCCAGTGGCTAGTTGAATTGCAACGACCGCCGTCGCTTTTCCATCCACCATGATGAAGTCAATCACTTGATATTCATCGAAGAACGTGACGTTGTTCTTGATGCACTGCTGATACAACGTTTGGAGGATCATGTGACCCGTGCGGTCGGCGGCGTGCGCGGCTCTGCGAACGGGTTTGCCTGTTTCATTATTGGTATGCCCGCCAAACGGACGCTGTGAGATGCGTCCTTCGGGCGTGCGGTCAAAGGGCAGACCCATGTGTTCGAGTTCAAGCACCGCGTGGATTGCTTCACTCGTCATAAATTCGATGGCGTCTTGATCTCCCAAATAATCGGACCCCTTGACCGTGTCGTACATGTGCCATTCGGGTTTGTCTTCCTCATAATTGCCCAACGCCGCGCTGATCCCGCCCTGCGCCGCGCCCGTGTGCGAACGCGTCGGATACAACTTGCTGATGACCGCCGTCTTCGCGCCGCGCGAAGCGTACAGTCCCGCCATGAGTCCCGCGCCCCCCGCGCCGACGACGATCACTTCAAACTGATGAATATTTGCCATGAATTGCTCCTAAATACTTTTTTCTACCACAAAGGACACGAAGGGCACGAAGGATTTAAGGGATGGGGTTAGCGCCTTTGATACCTTTTGTAGTTGGAAGATTTTGTCGTTTTTCTTTTACTTCAAACTAACTCATCCTCAAACAAACTCCAAACCAATTCATCTCGCTCAACCAATAACTAACCTTCGTGCTCTTTGTGTCACTTCGACAGGCTCAGTGCAAGCCTTCGTGTTTAAAAAATCTACACCACAATTCGTTTGATGCCATCTTTCAAATGAGGCACATTGAAGTTGATCAGAAAACCAAGCCGCACTTTGCTCAGGCGAAGGTAGGTTATCAACTGCGCTTCAAATACGAGGTGCATTTTCTCGACCGATTTTAACTCTGCGATCACACACTTTTCAACGAGCAGATCGATCTTCAACGCGGATTCAAGTTCCACTCCTTCGAACATAATTGGGAGTTTTACTTCCGTCTCTGCAAGCGCCCCACCTATCGTAAGCACATGCTTTGTTGCTGTTTGGTACACCGACTCGAGCAAGCCAGGTCCTAAAACCGTATGAACTTTATACGCCGCATCGAGAACCAGTTTCCCGATTCTCTCTGTCTCTGCTGGCACAGGCAGGTAAATTTTTTTCGGCGGATTCGGCATCGATGTACTTCCTTCCAATTAACTCGTCCTCAAACAAACTCTAAACGACTTCCTCTCGCTCTGCCAACGACAAACCTTAGTGCTCTTTGTGCCCTTCGTGGTAAAAAAAATTACGCAGTCAAAATGACATAAACTGCAACGATACTTGCCACAACTGCATACGTGATGACAATATTCCTCGCCCAGCGACGAGCGCCTTCACCCGTGACGTAATCATCGAAGATTTCCAACACGCCGTGGACGCCGTGTCCGCAGGCGACCAGCACGAACGCAATGACCATTAACTTGGCGAGGATGGTCATCCAAACTTGACCCAATGGATTCTCCGCCAAGTTCGGGAAGAACGCCCAATATAAAATATCGCCGACGTTCATCCCTGTTTGCTGGCTCAGACTTAACGCGCCGAGGATGCCTGCAAGGATGAGTCCGTACATGGCAAAGACAGTGAAGCGTGTGAACGCCCACATGAACACTTCAAAGGTGAAACCGCGTTTCTTGAGAGGAAGGGTTCTCGCCGCCATGTCTAACCTCCGAACGCATTGCGGAATACAACGAATAATGCAAACCCAGCCACTAACACATACACCATCCACTCGATGGTGATAGCGGTACGATAATGCTCGATGAGTTTGGGTGAGAGGTCAAGGATGGAGATGCGGAGTCCGTTGATGGCGTGGAACAGCCCGAAGGTCAGCATGAACGTTTGGAAGATCCAGTTGCCCATCAGCGCCTGCATGGATTCCAATCCGAGCAAGGAAAGAATGTAGACCGTGAAGAAGATGAATAACGCGCTTCCCCCGATGCGGTGCAGGATGTAGGTCAGGTATGGACCGCCTCCCTTATATCCCAGCCCCGCCGAAAGACTGACGTTTCGATTCAATCCCATGTAAACCTCCAAAAAAATAATGAAACGGGGCTATTGTACACCCTCACGCGCGAAACTGAAAATAAATGTCAGTTTTGTAAAACAACAGTTACAATTGCTTATCTCACGCAATGTCATTCTGAGCGAAGCGAAGAATCTCTGAAACTATCGTGGAAACCACTCGCTGTCGCTTATCGGTATTTTGAGATATTTAAAATTTTTCAAATTGGAGAACCCATGAAAACACCAAGCGGATTGGAATACATCGAAGTGCAAGCAGGCGCGGGCGCGCAAGCCGAAGCGGGCAAAACGGTCAGCGTGCATTACACAGGTAAATTTCAAGACGGCGGCGTGTTCGATAGTTCCCTCTCGCGCGGAGAGCCGATCACGTTTCCGCTCGGGCAGGGACGCGTGATCAAAGGCTGGGACGAGGGCATCGCATTGATGAAGGTCGGCGGCAAGGCACAACTCATCATCCCGCCCGATCTTGCCTACGGCGAACGCGGCGCGGGCGGAGTCATCCCGCCGAATGCGACACTGGTGTTCGATGTTGAGTTGGTGGATGTGAAATAGCCTTCTTGCAAAAGAGGTAAACCTTAACCACGGAGACACTGAGTCACGGAGTTTTCCTTTTTATCTCAGTGTCTCCGTGACTTCGTGGTTCAAAGAGAAGTTGATTAGCCTTCTCGCTCAGTTATGCAAGAGATCTAATAAAACAAAGTCGGGACTCGCGAGTCCCGACTTTGTTTTATTTCCTTGTCTTCTTTTTCGCAGTCTTCTTTACCGCTTTTTTCTTCGCAGATTTCTTCGGCGCAATTTTCTTGGCAACCTTTTTCTTCGCCGCGACCTTCGACTTTCCACTTTCCACATTCTTCACTGGCGCCTTATCCATCCACTTGATAACCGCATCTCCAAACTCGGAGCATTTCACTTCCTTTGCGTCGCTCATGTGACGGGCAAAATCGAACGTGACTGTCTTTGCCAGAATCGCGCCTTCCATGCCTTTGATGATGAGGTCCGCCGCTTCGGTCCAGCCCATGTAGCGGAGCATCATCTCGCCAGAGAGAATCACTGAGCCTGGATTCACTTTGTCCAGGTCGGCATACTTCGGCGCGGTGCCGTGAGTCGCTTCGAAGATGGCGTGACCCGTCACATAATTGATGTTCGCGCCTGGAGCGATTCCGATTCCGCCCACCTGCGCCGCAAGCGCGTCGGACAGATAATCGCCGTTGAGATTCATCGTGGCGATCACATCGAAATCCTGCGGGCGGACAAGCACGAATTGCAACGTCACATCGGCTATCGAATCTTTCAACAGCAATTTCGCCTTCCACTTGCCGTCACCGTGCGTGCTCCACAGGTTGAGCGCGTCTTCCACTTCGGCTTTGATGTCCGCTTGTTGTGCGGGCGACATCATGCCAAAGCCAGGGTCAACGATCTTCGCGTTATCTTCCACTGAAATATCAGGCTTGCTTTCCTTGTTGTTGAAGATCCACGTTTCGCGTTCGGTCACTATATCGTTGCGATATTCGCGCTTGGCAAGATCATACGCCCAATCTTTGAACGCGCCTTCGGTGAACTTCATGATGTTGCCCTTATGCACGAAGTTGATACTGCGGCGTTTGTTCAGCAAAGCATAATCAATCGCGGCGCGGACGAGTCGTTCTGTCCCCTCAACCGAGACGGGTTTGAATCCGATCCCGCTCGAATCGGGGAAACGAATCTTGGCATACTCTTTCGGGAACGACTCTTTCAACAACGCTTTGAACTTCGCGTTATCTTCCGTGCCGTCGGCGAACTCGATACCCGCGTAAATATCTTCCGTGTTCTCGCGGAAGATGACCATGTCCACTTTTTCGGGGGTCTTCACAGGCGAAGGCACGCCGTTGAAATAGCGCACGGGTCGCAGGCACACGTAGAGGTCGAGCAGTTTGCGGAGCGCGACGTTCAAAGAGCGGATGCCGCCTCCGATGGGAGTCGTGAGCGGGCCCTTGATCCCAACTAAAAATTCGGTGAACGCCTCCACCGTTTCATCGGGCAACCAACTCTGGAACATCTTGTACGATTTCTCGCCCGCGTACACTTCCATCCAATGGATTTTGCGTTTGCCGCCGTACGCTTTTTGCACCGCCGCGTCGAACACGCGCACCGACGCGCGCCAAATATCGCGCCCTGTGCCGTCGCCCTCCACGAACGGCATGATCGGATTGTCGGGCACATTCAACTTTCCATTGTGGATCGAAATCTTTGCCCCGCCCGCGGGCACTTTTACATTTTGATACGCCATCGTTCTTATTCTCCTTGCGAAAATTATGGCGGGATTATACACCGCCTCTTGACAGATTCCCTCGCCCGCATAGAATCACGCCGACATGACAAACCGCTTCACCCCCGACCTTCATCCTGATTCAGTTTCCTCCAACTTTTCTTCCCCATTCAAAAGAGAGCCATCATCGGCTCTCTTTTTTGTTCCGTCTTCCGCGCTGAGCGGAGCGTAGCGAAGTCGAAGCGCAACTTGACACCTGATACCTGAAACTTGGAACATATCACATGCTAAAACTCCCCGGCTTCATTGACCCTCACGTCCACGTCCGCGAACCTGGGCAGACCCACAAAGAAGACTGGGACACTGTCACCCAAGCCGCGCTCGCTGGCGGTGTGACGACGATCCTCGCCATGCCCAACACCAAGCCGCCGATCTTCGATGAAGCGACTCTGAATCTCGCGCTGACAGCCGCCAAGCAAAAAGCGCGCTGCGACTACGCCCAATTCCTCGGCGCGGGACCCGATAACGCCGTAGGGGACGGCAGCCGCCGTCCCCTACATGAAATTGCCGACAAAGCCGCAGGCTTGAAAATGTACCTCGACTCCACCTTCGGCGAACTCCGCCTCGACGACATGACCCTATGGATGCCGCACTTCATCAACTTCCCCAAGTCCTCGCCAATTGTTCTCCACTCCGAATCTCGCACCATGGCGGCAGGGATTCTCTTCGCCGCCATCTACGACCGTCCCGTTCACATCGCGCATGTTTCATTGAAAGAAGAGATCCTCCTCATCAAAGCCGCCAAAGAAAAAGGAATCAAAGTGACGTGCGAGGTGTGTCCGCATCATTTGTTTTTGACTTCTCCCTCACCCCTAACCCCTCTCCCGCAGGGAGAGGGGAATCACGCGGCGAATCCCACCTCTCCCTTCGGGAGAGGGCAGGGTGAGGGCAGATTGGAAGTCCGCCCACGCCTCGCCACACAAGAAGATGTAGACACGCTATGGGCAAACATGGACGTGATCGACTGCTTCGCCACAGACCACGCCCCGCACACCCTCGAAGAAAAAGACTCGGATAATCCCCCGCCTGGATTCCCAGGGCTGGAAACTTTATTGCCCCTCCTTCTCACCGCCGTTTCCGAATCTCGACTCACGATTGACGACATCATACACAAGTCAGTTATCAACCCACGCAAGATATTCCACCTCCCCGAACAACCCGAAACATGGATAGAAGTGGATGAAGATTCCAAATACGAGATCAAAGCCGCGAATCAATTTACCCGCTGCGGCTGGACTCCGTTCGAGGGGTGGCAGGTCAAAGGGAGGGTGAGGCGAGTCGTCCTGCGTGGTGAAGTCGCTTTTGATGATGGAAAGGTGTTGGCTGAAAAAGGATATGGAAGGAATGTCCGCGCTTAAAACAAAACCTGCCCGTGTTAGGAGCAGGTTGAAAACTTTAGGCTTTGTGCTTATTTCTCTATCAATGTACCGCTGATATATTTGTGCAAAACGCTGGAGATCAAGGTTTGATAGGGAATACCCTGACGGACGGCGCGTTTTTGCAAGTCGCGCAAATCCTTCTCTGAAATACGGATGTTGATGCGCTTATCTTTACGGAGAGTGACGCGGGCGTAGGCGCGATACTGCTCCTTCTGCTCGCTGATTTTTTTCGCGGACTTCCATTCCTCGGCTTCGTATGAGGCGAGAAGTTCGAGTTCGTCCTGTTGGAGTTTTAGATCGCTCATTCTTCACTTCCTTTCAAATACTTCTTCGTGGCTTTACGACTCGGGATGATCGTTTTCAAAAAGATTTCACGGTCATCTTCGATGAAAGGGACAAGGTAGGCATAATCATCCATCTGCACAACGAACACCTTTTGTCCTTTATACTTTTCCTGGTTGGGATGTTCCAGTACGTCCAGCAGGAAACCTTGTTCGATATGGAAAACAACATCCTCGAATGAAACTTGCCTTTC
>JAJTXU010000130.1 GCA_021462845.1 Anaerolineales bacterium | reverse complement strand
TTGCCGCGAATTTCACTAATTCACGCGAATTTTTAAAAAATTAGCGGAAATTCGCGTAATTCGCGGCTTGGTATTGGGGTTTTGCGTAAGTCCTATTAAGAACAAAACGCGATGCTGATTCACGCAGAAAACGCTAATTTTTATTAACCGGCATTGCTTCACGTCCAGGAAATTCAATATGGGGTAATCGTGTTGCGATTCCTGTTACGCCTGCTGGGGCTGTTGCGCCGCAAGTTCCTCAAGCATTTTGGTCGTCAGGGATTTGGGTCTCTCGATGGGTTGTCCCAACGCGCGCGCCCACACGTAATTGGAGGTGACGCCCAGCGCGCGACCGACGCCAAACAGCACGGTATAAATCTCGAATTCGCGCACGCCGTAGTAATACTGCAACGTGCCGGAGATCGCGTCCACGTTTGGCGCGGGGCTTTTGGCTTTCCCCTGTTCCTTGAGCACGGCCGGAACAACATCCAACACCATTTCCGCCAGTTTCAGCAATTCAAAATCGGGGAAGCGCGCGTCGGCAAATTCCACTTGGGCAGTGAAGCGCGGATCGATCACCCGCAACACTCCGTGACCATATCCCGGTATGACGTGACCCGCATTGAGCGTGTCCCATGCGAATTTATAGAGATCGTCACGCGTGGGCAGACCCCCGAATTTCTTACGCACATCCAACAACCAGCCGAGGCTTTCTTGATTTGCCAACCCATGCAATGGACCCGCCAACGCGTTCAAACACGCGGAGAAAGAAAGGTAGGCGTCCGAAAGGGTGGATCCAGCCAGATGCATGGCATGAGCCGAAGCATTCCCCGATTCGTGGTCTGAATGAATGATGAAGTACATGCGCATCAATTCCGCGTAGCCCTTTTTGTCGTCCACTTTCATCATACGCGCAAAGTTCGCGCCGTAATCCAGTTTCGGGTTATAGCGCGGGATCTTCGTTTCATTGAAATATTTCATCCGATAGATGAACGCCGCAACCAACGGCAATCGCGCCGTAAGGTCGAGCGAATCTTCGAGAGCGGATGTCCAAAACTGTTCCTTCTTCATCTCGTGATATTTTTTCGCGAACACCGACTCGTTTTGCATGGCAAGGACTGCCTGCGAAAGCAACGTCATCGGATGGGCGTCTTTGGGCATGGCGCGCAATACTTTGTAGACATGCGCGGGCACGTGAGCGCGTTTTGCCCATTCGGCTTCCACTTCAAGAGCCTGCTCCTTTGTGGGAACTTCGCCAACCATGAGCAAATAATACAACCCGCCAACCAGCGGAATCTTATTACCGCGCCCCTTGGGTAATGCCTTCAAGGTTTCTTTGACGGTCAAGCCTCGCAGGCGAATCCCCTCCGCCGGGTCAACCGATGAAATATCCGTGTATAACCCCTTAATATCGCGCATCCCGCCCACAATTTCGCCGATGGTCACTGTATCAACCACAACTTCCGCATGTTCCTTCGCCAGCGCGCGGATACGCTCGCGCCACGAGGGCAATTGCGCTTCGATCTTATCGTAAATAATCATGTTTCCTCCAAAAGGTGCGGGGACGAAGAGCCGGCGTGTCCCCGTTCAAAATTTATAGAGCCACTAATTTCTTCAACGCGTCGTGCGTTTCGCGCACCGCCGCGGCGGATTGATCGAGCATCCTCTTCTCGTCGGCATCCAGCGCGTATTCCACGACGCGAACCATACCGCCGCGCCCCAGTTGCACGGGAGCGCCGAAATACATATCGTTCAATCCATACTCGCCATTCATATACACAGCGCACGGAACGATGAGGTTTTTGTCTTTGAGAATCGCCTCCGCCATTTGAGCGCAGGCCGCGGCGGGCGCATAATATGCGGAACCGGTTTTCAAGAGGTTGATCACTTCCATCCCGCCTTTGCGCGTGCGTTCAACGATCGCGGCCAGCCGGTCGGCGGGAATATAATCCCGAAGCGGAATACCCGCAACGTTCGAGTGACGCGTCAACGGAACCATTTCATCGCCGTGACCGCCCATCACATAGCAATTGATATTTTCCACGCTCACGCCGGTCTCCAAAGCGACGAACGCGCGCATACGCGCCGAGTCCAGCACCCCCGCCTGACCGATCACCCGTTCGCGCGGCAAGCCCGTCTTCTTCATCGCCAGATATGCCATTGTATCGAGCGGGTTGGTTAAGATAATGAAAATTGCATTGGGAGAATATTTGAGCGTTTCAGTCGCGGCGTTTCCCACAATTTCCGCATTGGTCTTCAACAGATCGTCGCGGCTCATGCCAGGTTTGCGGGCAATGCCGGCCGTGATGATGATAATATCCGAATCTTTCGTTGCCCCGTAATCGTTCGTGCCCACAACAGAAACATCCTTGCCGATGATCGGCAACGCTTCAAGCAGGTCCAACCCTTTGCCTTGCGGCATCCCCTCCACAACATCCACCAGCACAACATCGGCAAACTCGCGTTCCGCCAGCCAGTGCGCGGTGGTCGAGCCTGTCATCCCCGCGCCGATGATGGAAACTTTATTCATTTGGTTCCTCCAGAATTTTTATAGAAATGAATTTTATCCGAAATTTTCGGATTATTACATGTCATTTACGCGCAAACATCACACGACAAAAAACAGGACTTCCAACCTTCGGAAGTCCCGTTCGCTTCATTCCACAAGTACGCTTGATTCTTCCGCCTCGAGGAATCGCGTCGCTTGAATTGCCGCCGCCGCACCCATCCCCGCGGAGGTGACCACCTGCCTGAAATGCGGATCCGCCGCCTCCCCTGCGGCAAAGACCCCCGGCACATTCGTCTCCATTTTGTCGTTGATCTTGATGTAGCCGAGATCGCTCATCTCCAATTGACCCTTGAACATCTCGGTGTTCGGCGTATGACCGATAAAGATGAACAAGCCATCGGCTTCGTAGGTGGTTTCCTCACCTGTTATCACGTTCTTGAGTTTCAACGCTTCCATCTTGTCTGTGCCTACCACCTCAGTCACGATGGTATTCAAAATAAAATCGACCTTGGGATGTTCTCTTGCGCGTTTTTGCAAAATTGTGCTCGCGCGAAATTCTTCGCGGCGGTGAATGATCGTCACCGACGATGCGTAGCGCGTGATAAATAAGCCTTCCTCCAACGCGCTATCACCGCCGCCCACGATAACCACTTTCTTGTCTTTAAAGAACCAGCCATCGCAGGTGGCGCAATACGAAACGCCACGACCGGTCAATTCCACTTCGCCAGGGATGTTGAGATGGTTCGGGCTGGCGCCCGTGCCGACGATCAACACATCAGCCAGATAATCCCCGCTATCCGCTTCCACTTTGAATGGACGCTGGGATAAATCAACTGAATTCGCCGAAGCAAACTCGGTGACCGCGCCGAAGTGCTCCGCCTGTTTCTGGAACAACTCACCCAACTGCGCGCCGCCGACGCCCTCCGGGAAGCCGGGGTAGTTTTCGATGGTGTATGTCAGCGCGGCTTGCCCGCCCAACTGCAAGCCGGTCAACACTACCGGCTCCAGCTCTGCCCGCGCGGCGTACAATGCGGCAGAGTAGCCGGTGGGACCCGATCCCAAAATCAATACTTTTACTTGTTTTGCATTTTCATTTAATGACATGTGCTAACTTTATTCCTCGCTTGAGATATTGCCTCGCTGTTCAGACGGCTTGGTTACAGGATATGTTACCAGCCCGAATTGTAACAGCGTAAGAGAAATGTTTGAGTTTCAATTCGGTTAAGTAATTCCGCAAGATTTTTTGAGCGCCAGGTCTATCCGCTCAATCCTCTATCCGCTCGATCTTTGCGCCAAGCGCGCGAAGTTTAACATCTACATTTTCGTAGCCGCGTTCGATCTGGCTGATATTGCGAATCGTGGATTGTCCCTTCGCGGCAAGCGCGGCGAGAAGTATCGCCATGCCCGCGCGGATATCCGGGCTTTCAAGATTTTCACCGTAGAGTTGATTTGGTCCCTGAATGAGACAGCGATATGGATCGCACAAGATGATCTTCGCGCCCATGCCAACCAGTTTGTCGGTGAAATACATACGCCCGGAGAACATCCAATCATGGAACATGATCGAGCCGGTTGCCTGAGTCGCTACGGTGATGGCGATGCTGATCAAATCTGTGGGAAAAGCGGGCCACACGTTGGTTTTAATTTCGGGAATCGCGCCATCCAGATCGGGAGCGATCGCCAACTCTTGATTCTCCGGCACGACCAGATCGTCCCCATCCTCCTGCCAGCGGACACCCATGCGCTCAAAGACATGCGCAATCATCTTGAGGTTTGCAACGCCGGCATTTTTCACGCGGATACTACCCTTCGTCACCGCCGCCGCGCCGACGAAACTCAGCACCTCAAGATAATCGGGCCCGATGGTGAACTCACCGCCGTGAAGATTTTTTACGCCGGCGATGTGAAGCGTGTTCGAGCCGATCTCCTCGATGTTTGCGCCAAGCGAGTTGAGAAAGTAACACAACTCTTGCACATGCGGCTCAGACGCGGCGTTGTGAATAACCGTTTTCCCTTTCGCCGTTACCGCCGCCATGATGGCATTCTCTGTCGCTGTAACGCTGGCTTCATCCATCAAGATGTTCGCCCCACGCAACCCATCTGCTTGAAATGTAAACCCGCGATCGTATTGCACATCCACGCCGAGAGCGCGAAGCGAAAGGATGTGCGTGTCGAGCCTGCGCCGCCCGATCACATCTCCGCCTGGCGGGGGAAGTTTCAAAGCGCCGACACGCGCGGCTATGGGTCCGGCAACCAAAATGGAGGCGCGGATGCGGCGGCAGAGGTCGGGGTCAAGCGAGGCGGGGCGAATATCCCGCGCTGTGATCCGCCATATTTTTTCATCCAACTCATCCACCTGCGCGCCGAGGCTCTCGATCAATTGCTTCATGATCAGCACATCTTGTATGCGAGGAATGTTCCGCAGGATCACCGGCTCATCGGTCAAAATACAGGCGGCAAGCAAAGGTAAGGCGGCGTTCTTATTTCCCGACGGCGTTACTTCGCCGCGCAATGGAACGCCGCCTTCGATCAAAAATTTTTCCATTTTATCTCCTGGACATTTCGCAAAGATTGTAAGTCAGATTATCGGCTTCGACAAGAAGCCCTCTGTCATCAAAGCGACATTACAGTTGACTTACACAACAAAATTTTATCTTTTTGAATTTATCCATCGACTATAATTTGCATCATGAATATCGCTCTGTTGATTCCAATTGCGCTGGGCTGGCTCGGCGGGTTGCTCGTTAATTACTTGTCAGATACCCTGCCGCGAACGCGACGCCTCAGTCCGCCGGTGTGCCGCAACTGCGAATCGCGTATCGCATGGCTTGATTATCTGACTTTGGGCAGATGCCAAAACTGCGGGATCGTTCGCAGTCTGCGGACGTGGATGACGCAGTTTATTCTCATCGCTTCTTTCCTCTACGTGTGGCTGAATCCGCCCAAGTCGCTTGGTCTACCTCTCGGCTTGATCGTGCTAACCTACTTCGCGGTCATCACAGTCATCGATCTTGAACACCGCTTGATCTTGTTTCCAACCAGCGTGTTCGGCGCGTTGTTAGGGTTGTTTAGCGGCACCTTTCTTTACTACAGCGGGTTTCAAAAACCTTTACTTTCGGCGATCGGTATTTCTTTACTGGGGGGCATAATCGGGTTTGCCGTGATGTTCCTGTTGTATCAATTAGGCACGATCGTCGCGCGTTATCGCGCAAAGAAAATGGCAACCGATGGGCTTGTAGACGATGAAGAAGAGGCGCTCGGCGGCGGGGATGTCTACCTAGCCGGCGTGCTGGGGCTGATGCTCGGCTCACGCTTCATCATATATGGCTTGGTCGTTGGAATCTTGATCGGCGGCGTGGTCAGTTTAGCGCTCGTGATCGCGCTCATCGTTCAGAGGCGCTACATCAACAACTCGCTGATGACCTTCATTCCCTACGGCCCTTACCTGATTGCCGGAGCGGCATACATGCTGTTTCGTCCGTAGTACGAATGTCGCATTGGACTATACAACCCCGGAATTATACTTGGACAAATTGGCTCCTGACTCGCTTAAACCACCCTACCTGGTCGCTTTTCTAACAAAGATGTAATCGTTACAGGAGCGTAAGTTCTTATTTTAGGGCTGACATGGGTAGTATAATGTTTTCGTGGTCTATCGTTTCAGGAATGCGAAGGATAAATGAAAAATCACATTCGAAACTTATTCAAGAAAATCTCCCGGCGTAAACTCGCCGTATTGCCGCGTAAATCCAAAGCGCAGAGCCTGACAGAATTTGCGATCGCCCTGCCGATACTCATACTGTTGCTGTCTGGCGTGGTTGAATACGGATTTGCGCTAAACTATTATCTTTCTCTGCTCGACGCTACGAGA
Organism: Anaerolineales bacterium; assembly: GCA_021462845.1. Classification (GTDB taxonomy): domain Bacteria; phylum Chloroflexota; class Anaerolineae; order Anaerolineales; family Villigracilaceae; genus Defluviilinea. Next base: position 4,634 of record JAJTXU010000130.1, on the reverse strand, counting down.
GAATCCGCTCGTTATTACAGCAAAACCGACCCATTTCTCTACGATGACAACAGAAATATCGTTGGAGACAACTCCCTCTTTTACGGGGGCGCGGCTGGGATGGTATTAAACAATCTTGATCCCACCTTGGATCCGGAGTTTGCAGATGATCCATACGTAGGAAGAATCATCCCGCTGAATCCGGAGACAGATGAAGTCATCGTCACTGTATACTCGAGATCGAGTAGCGGTGTCGTGAGTTACCCCACCGCCGGATCGTTCCGCTTGTTTGCGAGCGACGCAGAATCGTTGTTCACCAGCGAAGAAGTCGCTGGTCTTTTTGAGAGTGACACGCCGGATGCCGGACTACTCATTGTGGAAGTCCATTACACCTACAACGCGGTTATGAACCTGCCGTGGATCTCGCCGCTGTTCCCCATGAAATTAAGGGCATATACAATCATGCCGCTCCCTGCCGCAGATCCTTAATAGGTCAAGCAATTAATCAAGAGATATGATAACTATGAAACGATTTAATAAATGGTTCCGCAACACAGAACGCGGCCAGGCGATCCTGATCATTGCTTTCGCCATGGTCGGGTTGGTCGCTTTCGTGGGTCTCATGACCGACGGTGGTGTTTTATTGATCGAGTACGGCAAATTGAAGCGCGGCATCGACGCCGCCGCCGTTGCCGCATCTCAGCAATTTCGCCGAGGGTTTGATGGGGCAGATTTAGCCGCCGCGGCAAGAAACTTTCTTGTGCTCAACGAATCCGACGCCACCGAAATCCTCATCTATCGCTGTAAAGAAGGCGAGGAAAGCGTAGAGGATGGCACGCTTCACGATGCGGACCTTTGCACAACCCCGCGCCGCAAACTAGTGCGCGTGGAAGCGACGCGCACCGTCAATTTTGGCTTTCTACGAATCTTGGGCATTGAATCCAGGGAGATATCAGCCACTTCCGTTGGTGAAGCCGGCTCGATCGACTTGGTGCTGGTGATCGACACTTCCGCTTCCATGGCGTATGACACCTACACGGGACCAAACGCGGATCCAACGCTAGACTATACCGATGGCATAAATAACACTGTGGGTAACCCGGTCGACGATGAAGACCCGGCGGTTTGTAACACTTCGGTTGACACCCCTTGCCAGCCTCTTGAGGATGTTAAGAACGTGGCGTTGGATTTTCTGCAGACCATGTACTTCCCATATGATCGTGTTGCCGTTGTCGCGTTTACCGAGCAGACTCTAGACGGGACAGCAACCCGTCAGCACGTGACGGTGCTTCCTCTTTCCGACACTCAATCCGATGTGGAAGCGGCAATTCAAAGCTTGAAAGTGTTCCGCCCCCCTGATTGTGTAAGTGATGGAAATACTCCGAATCCCGATTCTCCAACTGAAGGATTGTGCAGAAACCTTGACGGTTCGACCTTCAAAGGTTTTGAGTGCGCCCGGTTCCGTCATTCTATGAACCAAGACCTCTCTTCCTGCAACTCCAGTAACATCGGCGGCGCCCTAACAAGGGCATGGTCGGAATTTACCGTAGGTGATGTACGTCCCGAAGCGGTTTGGGTGACAATTATGCTCGCAGGCGGTCCCGCAAACGCCACAGATGTTCCTCAGGCAGATCAGGGCGATCCGAAACCCCCGCTCGGTTGGACTCCTGAGCCCTCTTTCCACCCCTTTGGTTTTTGCCCCTCCGTCTCTCCCCCTTGCCGCGACGGTGACGCTTCAAACCGAAACGCCCCAGGATCTTCCGATTACGATGCCGATGATTTTGCCAGAGACAGCGCTGACGCCGTGGCAGACCCAACCAACGGAGGCGGAATCACCATCTACACGATCGGCCTTGGCGGCTTGATACAAAATGGACCTCCCCCAGGCGACCCGGATGAAGCGGAGAAACTCTTGGAATATATCGCTCTGGATGCCGGCGGCGGCTCGGCAAGTCACGGGCTCTATTTTTACGCGCCTGACAGCAACGATCTTGCCGCAATCTTCGAAAAGATCGCCAATGATATCTTTACCAAGATCGCCAAATAGCATTCCCTCTTCCGCGACAAGGATGTTCGCTTGAAAAATGATAAAATAACGGGTAATCGTATGAACATATATCGTCCGAAACTCAACAGGTCTTCCCAAAAGACAAAGGCGCAAGCGGTGATTGAATTCGCCCTGGTCCTGCCGATCTTATTGCTCGTTCTGATCGGGATCCTCGAAACTTCGCGCTTGCTCTTTGCCTGGCTAATCATCGAAAACTCGACCCGTTTTGGAATTCGTTACGCAACCGCTGGAACGTATGACTCTGTCTACTGTCAGGGGTACGACGGCGGAATCTGCGACTCAGACACGGAAACTGATGCCGCCCGCATCCCTTCGATCAAGGATGAAACCACCCGTATCGTGATCGGTTACTTCCTCAAAAACGTCCGCTTTGAAGCGGTTTCGAACACCGATGATTTATTTTTCAACGTGACGGTCTGCGGATCAAAGGAAGAAGGGTATGACTTCACGCCCCCGGTCATGAGCGAACCGGTCTATGCCAACTGCGAAGAAATAAGCAACCCCGGTGTGACAAAAGAATTCGCCGGCTCCCCAGGCAATCGCGTATACGTGGCGGCAGATTACAACTTCCGATTCATCGTGATGCCGGCGTTTGGCATCGAACCTTCCATGGTTCATCTTGCATCGTACCGCATGGGATTCGTCGAATCCTTCCGCGCTGTGCGCGCCATCAACACCCCTCTTGGATGGGAAGTGACATCGATCCCTCCCACGCCGACCAATACGCCCACCGTTACAAATACCCCATTGCCAACGGATACCCCCACCGTTACTGCAACGTCGACGACCACCGCCACTTCCACACCAACAAATTCGCCAACGGTCACGCCTACTATCACTCAAACAAGAACGCCAACATACACACCGACGCCAAGTTGTAATTTATTCACCGCCGGCAACTTCAGCATGACGACCTCAGGCGGCGGATACCCACGCGCGCAAATAAGCCTCATCAATAGCAGCGCATCCAACGCCGCGATTCAAAGCCTGACGTTCATCTGGACCGCCTACGATGCCGCGAACCCGGGACAGACCCTGGATAGATGGTCCTTTAACAACACGACAATCGACAATACGAACGATGGAGACTCGCCAACAAATTGGACAAACCTCGGTGGATTAGGATCGTCTGTCGACCTTAATGCTGGCACGAGCCGCCAACTTAGGTTTACTTATTTGAACGTCGACGGCGCCTGGCCCGGTATTGTGCCTGCCAATTCCTTTGGATTAATCGTGAACTTCGATAACGGTTGTACGATCACTGTGACATCCCAGGCAACTCCCACGATCACGGCTACTCGCACAGCCACCGGCACGGCAACTATCACGCGCACGCCAACCATCACGCGTACACCGACCATCACGCGCACACCCACCATCACGCGCACACCGACACTCACACCGACACGCACACCGACCCCAACCATCACGCGCACACCGACCATCACGCGCACGCCGACTGTTACCTTCACGCCGACCGTCACTTCGACGCGCACACCGACTAGCACGCGAACGCCTACGGCTACCGTCACGCGCACGCCTACTGTAACGCTCACCGTGCCGTCGCCGACACGGACACAGACGAGAACCGTCACACCGACAGTGCCGACGCCGACCAAGACACGCACACCCACACCGACAGTCACTGTCCCGACGCCAACCAAGACACGCACGCCCACACCGACCGTCACTGTCCCGACGCCGACACGGACGCCTACATCTACCGCCACGCGCACACGGACTCCGACACCTACGCAAACGGTTCCTCCGCAATCACCGACGCCTACCGTTACACCGTCGCCGACGCAATGCTTCGACTGCTGATGAAGCGCCAAAGATAAAACCGAAACAAACCCGCCGATTATGAAAATCAATCGGCGGGTTTGTTTTGCGATATAATGCCGCCACTCAAGAAAGGAGGTTCACGAAACAATTCAATCGGGAAAGACAGCGCATGAACTTTAGTTTGATAGTTGAGTAGTCGAATAGTTTGATAGTTGTTACTTCGAGCGACTGTACTACTATCAGGTTACACAGTTGAATGACTACCAAAACTAGAGTTGACGAGGATAAGGGTTCTCCATCGCGAGATGGAGTTAATTGATCTCCCTCTCCTTTTAGGAGATCGCGAAGCACTCCGCAGGAGATGCTGGGGTGAGGTCAAAAAAATCGAAAGTTCAGCGGAAGCCCTTCGGGTGAGCCATCGCCCGGTTATTCTTTCCCTCCGAAAATACAAATCCGTAAAGAACACTGCGTGAGCGATCAGGCAGGCAGAGATGCGGATAATGGCACATCACGAGACTCGAGACCAGAGACTGACCAAGTCTCTACTCTCTAATTCTCCAATCTCTTAACTTCGGAGGACTCCCCATGTGTGGAATCGTCGGATACATCGGCGCGCGTGATGCGACGCCGATTATCCTCAACGGCTTGAAACGGCTCGAATACCGCGGATATGATTCGGCTGGAGTCGCTGTCATCAGCGGCGACCAGCTCGAAGTCCGAAAAGACGCGGGCAAGTTATCCCAATTAATTGATCTCGTCGAGAAATCCCCCATCGCGGGCGCGCCAGGGATCGGTCACACGC